>JAOZRJ010000028.1:8810-10962 GCA_029931885.1 Candidatus Omnitrophota bacterium
ACCTTAAAGACGTAGGAAAGGCTGTTTCCATCGGAAGGCTTGAACGTTATGTTGCCGATTGGGAGCGCGCCAATGGAATGGTTACAGCTCCTAGTATAAAAAAAGAAACCGGGAAAAAAGTTGCGGTAATAGGCAGTGGTCCTGCCGGCATTACAGTTGCTGCTGATGTCCGAAGAGAAGGGCATTCTGTTACAATGTTTGAAGCATTTCATAAAACCGGTGGTGTTATGGTTTATGGCATTCCGGAATTCCGGCTACCTAAAAAAATTGTTCAAGAGGAAATTGACACTCTTGAAGAAATGGGAGTTAAAATCAAAAGAAATTTTGTGGTAGGTCGCACTAGAAAAGTAATCGATCTTATAAAAAAAGATGACTTTGATGCTGTTTTTATCGGGACGGGTGCTGGTTTACCAAGATTTATGAATATTGAAGGTGAAAATCTTGTAGGAGTGCTTTCAGCAAATGAATACCTTACGCGAGCCAACCTAATGCGTGCCTATGACAGAGGAAAAGCACATACGCCGATGTTTAATTCACACAAAGTGGGAGTCCTTGGCGGAGGTAATGTTGCAATGGATGCAGCGCGTATGGCGGTTCGCTTAGGGGCAAAAGAAGTACATTTAATCTATAGGAGGACTGAAGTTGAAATGCCTGCTCGTATAGAGGAAGTGCATCATGCAAAAGAAGAAGGAGTAATCTTTCATTTACTACAAAACGCAAAAAGAATTTTAGGTGACGATAAGGGGCATGTTAGAGCTATTGAATGCTTAAAGTATGAATTAGGAGAACCGGATGATTCCGGAAGACGACGCCCAGTCGTCATTAAAGAAAGTGAATTTATCATCAACCTCGATACAGTTATTGTGGCAATCGGAAATGATTCTAATCCTTTAATCAAGCAAACAACGCCTGATTTAGAAACAAATAAGTGGGGAAATGTCGTTGTAGATGAAAATTGTAAAACTTCAATGGAAGGTATTTATGCTGGAGGTGATATTGTTTCAGGGGCGGCAACTGTTATTCTAGCAATGGGACAAGGAAGAATTGCGGCAAAAGCAATCGATAAGTATTTAAGTTCAAAGAAATGAAGGAGCCGTTATGAGTAAATTTGATAAAGATGGAAGATTAATAATCCCATTAACTAAAAGAGTCAAAGCTGCTTCCAAAAAAGATGAAGACAAGATTCGATATGTTGTAACAGAAGCATACTGCCCAAAAGGTTGCAGCATAATAGATCATGACCATAAAATAAATGGTTCCTCAGGGCTTCGTATTAAATTTAAAAGAAAAGACGAAGAAGGTGAATTTGTTCTTTCTGCAATTGAGGGCGATTTTAAAAAAATAATTTTATCAGGCACATTAGAAAATGGCAAAAAAGACGACCTTTTCTGTCCTCATTGCGGAACAATGATTAAAAAACTTATTAATTGTGGCTGCACGGCTGACTCGGATATGGTCGTAATCGGATTAACTCCAAAACTAGATTTTAATAATGCAATAACGTTTTGCAATGTTACTGGATGCGAAAAAGGAACATTTGTCAAATCGGGAGATGTCATAAGGCATCTTCGATTAGGATCGTAAGTTTAATTTAAAAGCGATAAATAATATCGAGGAATATAAAAATGACAAAAGAACTAATTAATGAAGCAAAAGAAAAATTTGGAATAATCGTTGAAGAACAACTCAAGCGTGTTGAAAAAATGAAAAAGAGCGATGAGTCAATGGATTTCTCTAACCTATCCCCAATCATTATTGGAATTTGTTTTGGTGATGGGATTGGAAAAATTATCTCAAAGCACGCAGAAGCAGTCTTAAGCCATGTCTTGGAAGATGAAGTAAGAAAAGAAAAAATTATATTCAAAGATGTTGATGGATTAACCATTGAAAACAGAGCAGCCCAAAAGAAAGCAATTCCTGATGATGTATTAAAAGAAATAAAAAGCTGCCATGTTATCCTTAAAGGCCCGACAACAACTCCTCAAAAAGGAGATCAGTGGCCTAATATCGAAAGTGCTAATGTTGCAATGAGACGCTATTTAGATCTTTTTGCAAACGTAAGACCTGTAAGAATCCCTCAAGAAGGAGTTGATTGGTGTTTCTTTAGAGAAAATACTGAAGGAGCTTATGTTTTAGGCTCAAGAGGTTTTGA
>JAOZRJ010000029.1:0-10192 GCA_029931885.1 Candidatus Omnitrophota bacterium
TATAACTTATCCCTCGGTGCATTGTCCCACCATCCACCTGCATGAGTGATTCTAACTTTCATTCAATCTCCTAATTTTTCAAACTCTTCAAACTCTTCTTCTGTCATTTCTTGTGTGATGTCATTTTTCATTTTATTGATAGTCTTGTGAACCCACTGGGCATGGAAAAAGATATGTGGCTAAAACAGGTCGCACCCTTGCCCACCACAGGCTGGCTCTTGTGCGCCCGAGGTATAATCATCTTTTTCGTATTCAACCAACTCTTCAAAATCAAGTTTACGAGGAAAATCTTTCACCAATGTTTTATACTCTTCCTCTGTAATTTCAGAAAAAGGACTCAATTGATATAGACCTCCGTCAAAAGGAAGGAAACTGATACCACTCACTTCAGTCCAATGCTCATAAATCCACGCACCAACGGCAAGCCATTCATCATCCCTTACATACACAGTCATAGAAGGCTTGTGCTCGCACCAATGTTCTTGCATCAACGACCAATGATTCAACTGTTGAATCGCTGTCTTGTCATGTCTGAACACTGCTTTCTTCGAAGGCGTCTTAGTTGGAAAATCAAACACAACTGTTGAACATTCATCTATCGTTCCCTGTTGAACTTCTGGATTATGGTTTACTCCCTTGTCTATAAGGAATTGACACATGGGATCTGTCTTAGACACTCTCACACGACGAATGTAATATTCGGAATGTCGTGGGTGAAGCCCCGATGCTGAGTTGACGAGTTGAGATACTGTATTATGCGTCACAACGCCATTGTCTAATTGATATGAATGTGTATTATCTACTTCCACATCCACGGTAAAACTTTTACTAATTTCTTTTTTAATTATTCTCATATTTTATTTTTAATGTGAAAAGTCCCTCGGCCTCTCTTATATTGAGGGTTGTTTAATAAAAAATTTTCGATTGACTGTTCCCGTTGCATCTTGGCTGTATATTTTTTTGTTTTTACACCATCATTAATATAAATAAATCCTTTATTCTTAGCACCACCCCTTTTTCCCATTTCACTTTGAAAATCTTTATTTTGAAATTGACCCGATGCTTTCCCACCTTTAGACGCCCACTTTTTATGCAATTCTGGATTTGTTTTATATTGATGGAAGCCTAATCCCCGTTCCGCTTGAATCTTTCCGCTGATTTTTCCTCCCATAGATGCCCATTCTTTTCGTTCTACATCACTTCTAAATATACCAATACCTTTTTCTTTCACGATTTTACCACCAATCTTTCCACCATTTGAACAGGATATTTTATGCGCCTCTGAAAAATTATAGCCAATCATATGAAAGGCACATAAATCTCTAAAATCACCATATTTCTCATACAACTCAAGATGTGCTTTCATATGATCTTCCTTTGACAAAGCTTTTAGGTTTTCAATATCATTAGTACCACCCAATCTGGTAGGCAATACATGATGTATTTCAAAATCGGCGGGTATCTCGCCCACATGTTTAATATATTTTTTTCTTAAATTATATTCTTTTTTCATAGTATGAACTCTCTGTTCCCGTTGGTTTCATACTTACTTATACAAACTAAAAATTTAGCAAATCATCACTTTCCGTCAAGTCTCTCGCCTCCTTCCATTGGCCTGTTTTCAACTTAAATTTATGATTGGGAGTACATTCAATCACATTCCCATCGTCTAATGTTAGTTTAAGTGTTTCTTCAGCACCATTTACAAATAATCTGGTGATTTTTTGTTTATCGTTATTTTCATCATAAACAAACATTTCTTTCTTTACATCATACCATTCTCTATATTCATCTTGTTTTTCTTCAAGATTAACACCATTCTCTTTAAAAATATCATCGAGTGATTTTATACCTTTGGTCGTTCTAAGTGACTGTAATGGTTGAAAACATCCCGACGGTTTTGTACAAGTGATAGCGGCCGGCATGTTGATGTCCATATGCTTTGACCACTTTTTGGCGATTCGAATCGCTGTTCCCTTCATGGTGGAAAGCCAGTCCTCTAGTCTTTCTGCTTTCTTTTCGTTACTCAGCACCGGATGATCCATGACTCCTGTAAGGCTCACACCCAAGAGTCTTTCTTCATCGCAATTGTTTTTCCACGTTTCATCCAAATATTTAAAATCTGTCAATGTTGACTGTAATATACCTAATATAGTAGCATATTTCACCTTCTCTGTCAAGTCATTTAATGTATCGTTATATCTTACAACAACTTCACTGAGATTGCATTGATGAGTTAATATATTCCCAAATACCGATTTATGTCTTTTTGGCTCTGTAAAACAATAACTATCATATAATCCATCAATCATATCAACACTTTTAATATTTTGATATTTCCCTTTAAATTTAGGTTTACTTCCATTACTTGTATTCAACCTACAGCACGGAATATCACCACAATCAGTTATAGTTAAATAATACAAATCTTTCTTTCTCAAACCTAAGTTTGTTTGAGTGCCCGCCTTTTGAAATAATGACAATGAGGAATAAATACCCATTTTAGTCAATAATAATTGTAAATTTTTGGATCGTTGCTCATCTGATATATATAATCTGACACCGTTTGATTGATTTGCTCCATCCGCATCTAACCAACCGGCAATGAAAGATAAAATAGATTTTCTATTCCATAGAGACAATTCTCTCAATCCATCTAAATTTTGTCTTAGATTTATAAATAAATCAACATCAACTTCTTCTTTACAATTAACTCTTATCTTGGGGACATTATAACCTTTTGGTAAATATTCTTTATGTCTAAACCCTTTCACTGGGCACTTCCAATCCTTTTCACCATAAAGATCAATGTTCACTTGGTCATAAACCCCTTTTTTAGATTTTACTAAATAACCATCGCCTATAGCAAAACCAAGTGTATACGGGTCTTTATCATAATCAATCCCATCATCAAATACAATATTCGAAGGTTCACATTGAACAGAATATTTACTAAAAGTCATCAAATCTTTAGCTTTGACTTCTCGCCATTCTTTTTTAAATCTATCTTTAACAGAAAACTTATGATCCTCGGTACAATCTAAATAAGAACCGTCTGTTAATGTAACTCTCAACATTCTTTGGTTTTCAGATATCTTGCGCACAACTACATCTGTCCATTCTTCACCATTCCAAACTTCCACGGTTTGATCTATAAGATTTTCTATTTCATCTATAGAATTTTTAGTTATTAAAGGCGTGTCACCCTTCACACAAAATTCATCGGGGCGCAAAATGATTTCTGAGCAATTTCCCGTAAAACAATGGGCCAATTGAAACGTATGCGTTTCATCATTCACGCTCACATCCCACACGTCTTCAAATATATCAGTTTTAATCACATCAACTATTTTGATGACATTCTCGGGTTTTGTTTCGATTAATTTATTATTTTCAAGTAATGCTTGTTTTTTTAATGATGTTAATTGAAAAATTTCAGAAAATCGTTTTTTATTAACTTTATTTCGAATTCTCACATGATATAAAACATATGATCGGTCATATTCCTTACCATTGGGAAAACTACAGTGATCCCTTTCAATCTTTAGCACCGAATTCCGTATACCATAAAAACCCAACAAATCAGAAACATCATTAGCCATTAACTCATGCGAGGTATAAAAAGAAATATCACCGGTATCACTAACAGAACCATCGGCCGAAAATAAACCATCGATCAAGCCCCGCCTGAAAGAATCTGAATCCTCGGCCCAAATAGTTTTTGGCAGACCGGCCGACTTATGGGATACTTGATGAACATCAAATAATTGTTTTAATTTTAATGAAACAGTATTATATTCAAAAGTGCTTTTTCTTTCACTAAAATTCGCCGAACAATATTTTTTAAGTAATGTTTGTAATTTCTGACCTATCTCAGCTTCTGTTTTATTATAACAAAAACCAAATTGACGATAATCAACATCCGATCTATCTGTTATCCAACCGTCACCCAAATTCCAACCAATTAAGAACCCATCATCATAATTACCAACATCGCCATAATGATCCATTTTAAAATTATCTGAAATTGTAAATAATAGATCGTCGGACTTCAATTCGGTCGTTTCTTTTTTATTAATTTTTCCATCAATTAAAACAGGCCACTTATGTTCTTTAGTACAAAAATAAGAAAGTCCACCCGTTAATTTTATCTCCATTAATTGCTTATTTTTGCCAGACAACCAACACTTTGCATCAGACCACTCGTTGTTTAATGTATTGACTTTAAATTCCGTGTTTTCTAATTCTTCAATTGGAAAAATTCCATCTTTCGTTAATAATTTGGTGCCGGCTCGCAATGAAGGATTACAACCGAAGTCTTCGTGCGGCTTACGACGGCCGGTCTTCTCAGCGATTATATTAGCCGCCTCTCTGTTGAAAATTCCACGTTCACCTGTCTGCGAATCCATCAATCGTTGCCATTCGTCCATAAAGATAGACATCTCAGGCCGTTCGGTATATGCGGTTGAGTTGTTAGACAACATCCGCCAATCTGAGGTCTCCCAAAACTGGCCTTGCTTGGCATCACGCATCCGCAAGTCACTTAGATTAGAAAGACTAATACAAGCGCTGCGACGCACACCACCGACGACAACAATAGAGGCCACATAACAAGCAATATCATGACATTCAAGAGAATTAAGCTTCCGGCCTTTAGCATTTTGAAAAACACGTTCTGTAAACTCCACCAATCGTTTCAATGGTTCCGGTCCACTCGCACGTCCGCCAAAAGTTTTTAGTATCGCCCCTTCAGGTCTCACTTCAGAGAAATCCACCGGGTGAATATGTCCGTTATAAAGTCCGTTAATATATTCTTCATATGCTTCCGCCCAACCCCGTTTAGAATCATCGACTACAATCTTTGCATCATCATGTTGTAATTTGGCAGGTATCTCCGGCAACTTCACTATATACTGACGTTCAACTGAAAAACCAGCACCAGTCCCATTCATCAATATATACATCATTTCAGAAAAGGCTTTTGGTCGATCTATGATCAAGTAAGCGCAGTTGTATCCTGCTATATTGTCCTTTTCCAATGCCTCTCCTGCGCTCCAAAGCGCTCTCATGGATGGCATCACTTTCTTATCTAACACATATTGTTTTGCTTTCTCAAAGCTTTTCAATAACTGTTCTGGAACTCTCGGTCTAAAAAAATTAAAATACCTCTCTACTGTCTCTTCCCATTGCTCTCTACGTCCTTTCTCCCAATCCCATCTACTGTAAGTTCTTTTGTATATGAAGGTACTGTAAATATCTGTTATATCTCTCAATTCAATCCCTTATGAATTCGGTTAGCTACTGTATAGTCCTTGCCCTTCGAGAAATTCTCGCATGGCATCTACAAGACATATGTCATTGTCTATCTTTCGTCCCTTTATAATAATATCGCCGTTCTCACATAATTTGATAAACTCTGGATGCTCCGTATTGCCCATTACGATTGTTTGATCTGTGGCATTTTCATATAGTTGAACACCGCTCGTTTGAGGTGGAATTCCATGACTAAAGTTTTCTACAACGTTGATTGGAGGATGGACACGACCATTTCTATTGACTTGATTGGGTATGTTTACTTGCCCCTGTATCTGGACAGTACACAAACCGTTTTCCACGGCCGTAACAATCCCCATCGGCGTATCGGTATTTGTATAATTCACAACATCGCCAATCGAAAGACTATGATCTCTGTAGAGAATTTCATTTACTGTAGTTACTGTCATAGTCGGCGACTCCTGACTATACGGGTTGATAACTTCCTCAGCTTCCTCTTCTGTTAGACACTCGCCTTCTACTCTCATATTATTTCTCCTTGGCAAAACGTCCACACACTCATGACCGTACCATCCATCACTTGCTGTCATTACAATCCCTCTTCATTCTTCTGCTTCTTATCCCAATTTCTTTGATGCATGTCATTCTCTTTCAATGCATCATCCAGTTCTTTCTGTGATCCATATGTATAGTCATTCCTATACCAAAAACCTTGTCCTAAACGAAACAATGGCAGACCGGCAACTTCTTGATGAATCATTGTAGATCCACATTTATCACAAGTTTCTGGTGTATTTCTATCGTCTACGGGTTTTATGTAATCTTCGTGGTGGTCACACTTGAGGCAATTATATTGATATATCGGCATTTCTCTCCTTAGTTTTTTCGTTTGTCACGGTTATTTATCTCCCATATTATTCAAAATTTTGATTAAAACATCCCCATGACACGCCTTAGGAGCGCACCAACAGCCCAGAATCTTCCCTTTCAATTCTGGTAGCATTTTCCGTTGCTCTTCTGCTTCAGGTGAAAATAATATCCACATCTTATACTTCTCAATGACTTGGGATCGCGTGCCGTCCTTTCCTATCTCAAAGGGATTGCCCCCATATCGAATTCTATCCACGTCCTATGTAAACATCATAATAGTCTTTTTGACAATGGACTACCTTCGCTTCTTTCCGTTCATACTTTATTTTAGCCATTGAATAATATCCAGTGAGGTTTATCATCGATCCAAATATCAAACTCCCGACCTCTATCAGCACAATATTTTAATTTAGCTTTGCGGCTTGTGTAGATGACAGTATCAACCAATCCACCAATAGGTTCTGTCGGATATCTCATAGTCACTATAGTAACTGAATGACCTCTGGTCTTACAAAGGTCTATAAAACCATCCCATAACACCGGATCAGTCGTGTAACAATCATCATAGTCGAGCGCAATCTTTAATTTTTTCATCTTCGTTTTTTCCTGTTCATTGCGATACCAAGTCGGACCTCGGCCGCTACCCCGGTATATATGTTATCCATGATAATGTCATAAATTTCTGATTTTGAATAATCGTTACAGATCATTTCGTTGCAATCTTTTTCTTTGACAAATTCAGGCCAAATCACAACATTATGGCCCATCGATGAATATTTCATCATCTTCTTAAAAGTGGCTGTTGTCACATCATTATCGAACACGAACACTGGCTTTTTGATTTTTTGGAGAAAATGAGCTGGTAAATCACTACCCAACATTGAAATACTATTGTCAACAGCGAAACTGTCAATAATAGACTCAAATATAAAACAATCACGATCCAAATCGATATTATAAAAATTATAAATTTTGTATCCTTCAATCGATTCAGTATAAAACGTTTTGCCCGTAATACTTCTAGCTTGAAATCCGTAAACGTCATCTCCTGCTAAAAATGGGAAAACCAGCATGTCGTCATACTCATAATCCACCCCATCCGATTCAACAATAATTTTCTTGGCAAACTTCAGATTTTTAATGACACTCGTGGGAATCAGTCTACGCTTACAGTATTTGTAGGCCCCCGCATGTTGATATGCTGGAATCATCGACTCCGGCAGATCTATAAATTCAAGATCTGGATATGTTCTTTTGATCTCTTCACGTTTTTTCTGGCGGCCTTCTACAAGTCTTTGTAGTGCAACTTCACGGTCACGTTCCTCATATTCGTCATATAGAGCGGGTTGCTGTTCCTGTAGAAATTTCATGAAAGACATGTTAGTGCCACAACGTCTACAACTAAACGTGTTGTGATCATGCGCAAAGTTGCCAGTAAGGATGTAAGCAACACGTCTGCGAGTCTTTGCCGTGCCCTCCTTACAGTAAGGACAATACATCGCATATCCAACCGGCACTTCTTTCTTGCCAGGACTCTGAAATCGACGCAAGAACTCATATTCTTCATGTCTGTCAAGCATCTTATAGTGACCACTCGCACACTTCTGTTTTATCAAACAATGTCACACGTTGATATTTTCCGGTTGACATTTTTACAGACATGAACGGTTTACACGGTAAGATTTTTTCGTTATTTCTCTTAGCCGACATTGTGCACTTCTTATTGTTATCACAATTGAAACAACATATGTTCGTTGGATACTCACAATAACTGGGTCTTATCGGCGCGCTACATGTCTTAAATTCGTTCTGCTTATATTCGTTTGTTCTCATTTTTAAACCTATTTGATTTGTTGTTATACTTACATTATATTCTATCTGGATAGGATAGTCAACTTTTATCTCACATGTTCAACATCTTCAGATACTTGTCACGATTAAGATATTCAACATAATTTGCCCATTGTCGAATCTTAGATGTTCCGTTATTTTTCCAGCTGAATCGGCCCGATTGAATTGAATCGAACACTTCCTCCGAACCAAATCTAAAAACGAAACACAACAACTCAGCGAACTCGGTGTAATGGTGATCCTCCACACCTTTGGCAAACGGATCTGTGAAGAAATTAACAAAAGCTTTTTTTGACGGGTCCGTCGGATGCGATATTGGATATTTGAATCGTAATGAATTCGATAGCAATGGCTTGCCGCCCTTGTCATAACACCAAGTTATTCTTTGTAGAAATTCTTCGAGGCCTGTCGGTGATCTGTCATCATAAAAAACGAAATATCCATAATTGATTGGATCAGCATATCTTCGCATGATATTAAATCCTGATTCTATCAATTTCAAATATCTAATATCATCAAAAGCGAATAAGAGTCGTGGATGATATTTGGCAACGTATCTACCGGGCCTGTTTGACAATTCTATCTCAGGGGACAGATTCATTTTTGATAATCTCTCAGCCTTTTCGGCCGTCATCAATCTGATATCGTTGGCACACATGAAACAAGTTTTCAAATCCCGTTCAATTAATTCATCCATCGCCCGTATACAGCCTGACCAAGCCAGAAAGTTACTATCCTGCGCCACTAGTAGGAAAGGATCGGAGAGATGCTGAAACTCGACATCTCGATTCTGTAAAATATCGTCTATGGACTTATTGAAATGAATGTTACCTTCAATCTTCGGCACATCGCAGAAATAACAGTTCCGCGGACATCCCTTCGTAATGGAGCCAAAAACATGATTGTCCCAATAAGGATCGAATATAGAATAATCCACTGGCAGCTTTTCCATTTCCTGTGGTAAATTTTTCTGAGGATATGGCGAAGCTCCGCCCCCCACAATTACATCATCGCAGCCAAACACTCGGCAGTTAGTGAATGTAAATACTTGAGATATAATAACTCTGTCATAATTGGAACCGTCAATATTAAACACTTGCTTGTCCCAATCATACATTGATTCGTTGGTTGTTATGTAATCCACTCGCCAATTGAGATTTTTGAAAAAGTTAGAGAGCCGGCCCAATGCTACATTAGGTGGGACGATAGAGTTAACCGCCATGGGTTGAACTAACAACAAATTTTTGCTCATGCTACATCTTCTCTATTGTAAATTATCTCTAGAAGTCTTTCTCGATCTGGATATTGGGTCGAGGTGGCCCAATCTTCAATAGATTTAACTGTCCCGATATCCAACGATTCACGATATCGGCGGAAAAATATCGGTGATGCGTAATTGCCAAACTTTTTTATTTGTTCAATCCAAGTCATATCACTAACGTTCGAATATGGGTGACGACCGTAGGCAAATAAAAAAAAGATAAGTTCATTATACAACTTAGATCGATCATCAACTCGGCCGGGCACTGATAAGTAAGGACGCACACCTCTATCAAAACACCATTTTATTTTCGTAAAAAACTCATAAAATCTCGTTCCCTTAGTATTCAACACAATCGACACCTTAAGATGATTCGGTTTAAAATACTTAAGTATTACATCATCATATTTTCTTGTCAGTAATGGAAGATCTTTTGATCGATCTAATCCAAACGCCACGGCATTTCTATTATGTTCCAACCCAAAAATGACTTTAGACAACAGTCTTGCCTTTCGATCCGTAATTATTCGAAGATCATAGCCCCGATCCCAAACCACCCTGACTTGATTGTCTACGATTTTTTGAAAATTATCAAAAAAATCAGGATCGGAAAAGAAAGCATCATCAAAAAGCACCAAATGTTTGACACTGAAATTTTCTGTAATATATTCAATCGTGTTGACCTTGCGTTGCTTACCAGACACTATGTTAGAAAAACAAAAATCACATTTTCTAAAACAACCGCGAGTCAAATAGCCATAACGTATTGGATATCGTATGTGGTCTTCAATTATATAATTCTGATTGGGCCACAATGAATAATCCACATCAAGTTTTTGAATTTCCGTTGGCATGTCAGAATGTGATTGATCATTTATGATGTATCCCGATCCACCAAACACCACGTCATCACAGTTTGTAACATCGACGTCCAAC
>JAOZRJ010000029.1:10202-10950 GCA_029931885.1 Candidatus Omnitrophota bacterium
CCAACGTATAGCTATAAATTTTAGAAACATACACCTTATCGTATGCGGCCGCATCAAAAGTCTTAATGATGTCAGTCGCAAATTTATTCTCGATAACTTTTCGATAATTGGATAATTCAGCCTTTTGATTCAATTTTATGTGTTCAACGTTATCACCCAACAATTTATGGTACGTGGAGATTTTACCCAAAGCGATGTTTGGAAAATACAAAAAATCCAATGCTAACAATAATATGTTTTTCATAACTTGTTTATTATTTCTAGATATCTCTCGCCGTCTTCATATTCGGAATAATCCAAATAACCTCTTATTGTGCCGTCGAACTCGTCTAGATTAAATGCTTTCCAACTATTCCAACAAGCGAACGCACTAACAAAATTCAATAATTCAGCAAAAAGAGTAAAATGGTGAAAATATTCTTTGTGCAAATCCTCTCCGTATAAATCATTAAACACATTAATATACGCCCTTGAAGTCGATTTAATCAAGCCCATATCAATAGCTGCTTGGACGTTCGTATCTACCTTAGAACGATCTAACGTTATTGGCCATTGATATCTCACAGTATTCAAAATAGTCGGCTTTACATTCTGCGAATAACACCAAGTCGACCGTTCAATTAAGTCTTTTAACGAGTGTGATGAACAATCATTAAATAAAAAAAATTGCATATCACGACGATTAATATATTCCGAAGCGATAGCAACGTGTTTTTCAATGTTCCTTTTATTCTTAAGTAAATCAAAT
>JAOZRJ010000236.1 GCA_029931885.1 Candidatus Omnitrophota bacterium
TCGAGTTTTCAGAAAGACATATTAGGCGTATTTTAAAAGAATATCGAAAAAATGGTCCTAAAGGACTCGTTCATAAGCTTCGTGACCAGAGTTCCCATAAGGCGATTTCTGCCAAAAAAAAGGGTCTCATTATGCGTCTGTGGCAATCAAAATACCGTGACTTTGGGCCTACTTTGTTCTCTGAAAAACTCTCAGAGCGCGAGCACATAGTTATTTCTGATGAAACTCTCAGAACCTGGTATCCAAAGGATGCACCCAAACCTCAATGGCAACGAAAGAAACAGCCGCATCGTAAATGGCGTGAACGCAAAGCGCACTTTGGTGAAATGATTCAAACCGATGGATCAAAGCATGATTGGTTTGAAGGACGTGGGCCTACGTGTAATCTGCAAGGGATGGTTGACGATGCAACGGGCACTGTCTTTGCTCTCTTTTCTGAATACGAAGGCACCTTGCCGGCGATGCGATGCCTTAAGCTCTACAGCCGCATCTACGGCCTTCCTCATAGTTTCTATTTAGATAAACACTCAACCTACAAGTCGTGGAAACGCTTGAGCAAAGAACAACGTATCTCAGGTGAAGAAGCCCTCTCTCAATTCGGCCGCGCCCTTAAGGATCTCTCGATTAAAAGAATCCATGCCCACTCACCTCAAGCAAAAGGTCGGGTTGAACGTCTCTTTGGCACCTTCCAAGACAGATTGGTTAAAGAGATGCGTCTTGAGAACATATCGTCCATTGAAGAGGCTAATCTCTTTCTTGAAAAATATCTTCCAATATACAATAAACGCTTTGCCAAACCGGCTCGTGAATCAGGCAATTGGCATAAACGGTATCTGACACCACAACAGATCTCTCACGCTCTTTGCATTAAACGAACACGAGTCGTTCAAAAAGATTCTACAATTAGTTATTTCAATCAACGCTTCCTCATCCTTGACCCTATTTGCAAAACAAAGATAACTATTGAAGAGCATATTGATGGCTCTCTCATTCTTCGTGCTCCTACAGGTAAAATACTCGAATACAAACGTATCCCTCTTGAACTCTATGAACGAAACAAAGAGGCAGAAAAGACCCAAGCTAAAGCACCAACGCAACTGAAATCAAAAGCTCACAAACCGAAACCTAATCACCCCTGGATCAAAGAGTTCTCCAGAGCAATTGACATAAACAACGCTAAGAAAAGAGGACATTCTTATGTTGGTAACTAGAGGACATTTCTATTTTGGCTTGACACAAATCCCACTGCCCTTGTATTTATTATTATATATGCTATGCTTATATTAAGTGAATTTTAGCCAGATTTGGCTTGTTTTTATGTTGTCATCCACTATGAAAAGTTATGTCAAGTAATTTGTAATTATGTTTTTGTTGTCATAAGCAACCATACGTTTCTTTTAAAGATATTCGTGAGAAAAATGCATGTGACGAATCCACTATTGTTAGCGCTTTAAAAAGCCTATCGAGTTAATATATGTCACCAAGCGTCGCTAAACCTGGAATGTCTCACTTCTTTGAGGAAGCAGACGAAGGATGACAGGCGACCGCTGGTGCATTAATATCATTTTCGTATCGATACATACGTTGTTCTTTTAAAACCGCATATACTGCACACGCAAGCTTGCGAGCCGTAGCAACGATTGCTGCTCCTGAACCCTTGCGTTGTTTCACGTTCTTATAATATGCACGCAATCCACTATCAACACGTATTGCAGCCAAGGTTGATTCAATGAGGGCTGTGCGTAAATGCATATTAGCTCCTTTGACTAAACGTCCGGTTCTGTATTTGTCACCAGATGAATATTCTCTGGGAAGTAATCCGGCATAATAGGTATACCCTTTTGTTTTATGAAAACGTGTAATATCGCTCGTTTCAACTAAGACGGTATAGAAATTCACTGCGCTTGTTTTAAAACCGGGAACAGATCTTAAGTATTGAGCACCTTGCAAATGAACTTCTTCTTTAGCGATAACACTTTCAACTTCTTTGATTTGCATTTCAACATCTTTGTAATTGCTCAGCTGTTGATCAAGAATATATCGCTCCCGCTTAGAAAGTGTAAGATCGGTAAGCCAAAGCAGCCCACGTTTGCAAAAAAGATTTTTAAAAGACTTTGGTTTATGACATGGCCATACATTACGATCAACAAGCGCGTGTATTTGGTTTTTTATGGTGCGGCGTTTATTAACAGTAAAACCGCGAAATCTCACAAGCGAACGTATTTCTCGTACGGTTGTATTCGTTACATGGGCTTGAGGTAAATAATTTCTATGGGTCATCTCAGCAATATGTTTCGCATCATTTTTATCGTTTTTTCGTTCACTATGAGTAATAAGTTTCATTTTTAATGGGTGTCCTAACTTAAAAACATCCACCTGTTCATTAACACAATCATACAAGAGCGACCAACTGCGAGTTGCTTCCATTGCTAATTGCTTTTTGCCATCAAAAGACCGAATAAATTGGTTAATCATCTGGGGATCATTAACCATCTTGCGAATTGCAAGCACGTTGCCTTCTTCATCTAATACATGATATGAAGAAGTTTGCTTGTGAAAATCGACTCCAATTGTTATCATAGCGTTGTCCTCCTTTGTGTTGTGTGTATTGCGTTCTATTATATCCACATTTTAACGGATACATTATAACGCGGGAGGACATAACTTTTCATTTTAACCTGATCCTGAACTTGCCGAGGGAGAAGGATCCAGAACATTGTTCAGTTTATGCAAGATCCTAGATTCTTCACTCCGCTTCGCTTTGTTCAGAATGACAATCACGGAAACAATAAAAAAACACCCTTTTCCGTGTCATGCTGACGAATATCAGAATCTCTAGATGCCGGATCGAGTCCGGCATGACATAAAAAAAGGGTATTGTTTATTTCCA
>JAOZRJ010000030.1:0-2766 GCA_029931885.1 Candidatus Omnitrophota bacterium
AGTGGAGTTTTTACAGATGTCCAAGAAAATATATAATATATGGTATTCGTAACATTTCTTCGCTAAATACCATATATTAACGACTAAATACTCTTAAAAAGGAAGGCTCTCTATATCAGCAGGTGTTTGAATATTGTGCACGGTGAGTTGCGGATCAATTTTCCTGATTAGCCCTTTTAAAACACGCCCAGGGCCAATCTCAATAAAATCTGTTATGCTTTGAGATGCAATAAACCGCACAGAATCTTCCCAAAGAACGGATGAAACGATTTGTTTTGGCAAATTGTTACGAATCGCATCAGGTTCACTTTGAGCAATGGCTTTAACATTGCTAACAACCGGGATTTTTAATCGATTGATTGTAATTTTTTCTAATTCAGCTTTAAAATTATCAACAGCCGAGCTCATTAAACTCGAATGAAACGCTCCAGCCACCTCAAGAGGAATAACGCTTTTGGCTCCGGCTTGCTTTATAAGCTCACAGGCTTTTTTAATTTTTTCTACCTCACCGCTAATAACAATTTGAGCTGGAGAATTAAAATTTGCCACTTCAACGCCAGCTTGCGCACAGATTTCCTTTAATTTATCCTTATCAAAGCCAATAATAGCTGCCATGGTTCCTTTATTGGCTTTGCATGCCTCTGCCATAAAGGCACCACGTCTCTCAACCAATTGAACTCCCTCTTTAAACGAAAACCCATCTGATGCAATCAATGCAGAATATTCTCCTAAGCTTAATCCAGCGGTAAATTTTGGAGTAATATTCTGAAATTTTGAACTTTCTTTTAACGCTTCTAATGCTGCTATACTAAAAGAAACAATAGCAGGTTGACTATAAGATGTAAGTGTTAATTTTTCCTGAGGGCCATTAAAAATAACATCAAGTAAATCATTTCCTAAGGCATTTTGTGCTTCATCAAAGATTGCTCTAGCGCTTTTGCTTGTATCGTAAAATTCTTTTCCCATGCCAACGGTCTGCGCGCCTTGTCCCGGAAAAATTAATGCAACATCTACCATTTTATCACCATCGCTCCTGCAACAAGTCCTGCGCCAAACGCAACAAGAATAACGTAGTCCCCTTTTCTAATCCGTCCGCATTCTGCCGCCTCATAGAGGGCAACTGCAGCCGAAGCCGCAGACATGTTTCCATATTTTTCATTTTTAATAAAGAATTTCTCTTTTGGAATCTTAAGTTTCTTGGCAACTCCACTGATAATACGATCATTTGCCTGATGAGGGACAACACAAGCGACATCTTCGATTTTTATCTTTGCACTTTTCAGAGCTTTTTCAACACAACCCGCCATAGAATTTACTGCAATTTTAAAAAGCTCAGGCCCTCGCATCTGAATAAACGGCAAAGTCCCTGAAGAATGTTTTGGCTTTGAAGGATGACGCGTTTCAGGGGTCACAACTTTCATCAATTCACCATATTCTCCATAACTTTCCAAGCACTCTGAAAGAATTCCTTGCCTGTGTCCTCGAGCTAACAAGCAGGCGCCAGCTCCATCCCCAAAAAGAACACACGTGTTTCTATCCTGCCAATCAATCACTGTAGTCAATCTATCTGCTGCAATGACAAGTGCATTTTTATACATTCTGGTTAATAAAAATTGATGTGCCACTGAAAGAGCATAAACATATCCCGTGCAAGCAGCAGAAATATCAAATGCTACTGCACTTTTTGCACCCAAAGATTTCTGGACAAGACAAGCAACAGAAGGAAAATTACTATCAGGAGATGTGGTTGCAACAATAATAAGCTCAATTGCGGATGCCGGCACTTTCGCATTATGCAATGCATCTTGAGCCGCCTTAATCGCTAAATCGCTTGTTTTCTCATTTTCAGCTGCAATACGGCGTTCTTTAATCCCAGTGCGTGTAACAATCCACTCATCAGATGTATCAACAATACTTTCTAAATCTTTATTAGTTAATTTTTTGGATGGGACATAACGACCAACCGAAAGAATTTCAATATTTTTCATAAAACTTATTCTACCTCTTTGGCCAAATCGTCAATGATATGATTTTCTATCTCGCGAATGGTCGCGCGAATAGCATTTTTTATAGCTTTGGCACTTGATCGTCCATGACTAATCATGACTATACCATTAACACCTAAAAGTGGTGCTCCGCCATACTCTGTATAATCTGCATATTTTCTAATATGTAATAGTCGCGACTTCATTAAAATAGCACCTAGCAAGGCAAGAGGACTTTTCTTAATTTCTCTTTTAATCAAAGATCCGGCGGATTCCATAACACTTTCGGCCACTTTTATAACTATGTTTCCAACATATCCGTCGCAAACAATACAATCACATTTCCCTGAAAAGATTTCATTAGCCTCAATATTGCCGGCAAAATTCGGCAAGCGATCTAACAAAAGCTTATGTGTTTCCTTGCTAAGCTCTGTTCCTTTTGTTTCTTCTGCGCCAATATTCAAAAGCCCTATCTTAGGATCATTAATATTTAAGATTTTCTGAGCATAAACATTAGCCATCAATGCTGAATGCAAAAGATGTTTGGGCTTTGGATCCGTATTTGCGCCCACATCAATCAAAAATGAAAAACGGTTTAAAGTTGGGATTACCAAGCCGATTGCAGGCCGCTCAACACCAGGAAGAAGTTTTAAGAAAAACGTTGAGGCACAAACAACAGCGCCGGTATTTCCTGCGCTGATAAATGCATCATATTTTTTAGATTCTTTTAAAAGATTTATAGCAACAGTAATGGAAGAATCTCTTTTCCTGCGGATAGATG
>JAOZRJ010000030.1:2776-10942 GCA_029931885.1 Candidatus Omnitrophota bacterium
TGTAGGCGCATGAACAATTTCAATTTTGTCTTCTTGATATTTATATTTGGCGAGCTCTTCACGAATTCTGTTTTCGACTCCAACAAGCGTGACCTGAACACCAAACTCATCAATGGCACGAATAACGCCTTCTACAATTTCTTGCGGAGCGTGATCCCCACCCATAGCATCAACAAGTATATTCACGTAAAAATTCCTTTAAATAAATGCCTGGCTTACAAAGCTTGAGCAACGTAAAGTCAGCCGCACGAACTTACCCTCTGCAATGCCGTGTCTTAGCACCTAAACAGAGGCTAAACTCTATTTTTTCTTCTTTTCCTTCTTCACCTTTATCTCAACAACCAGCTTACCCTTATAATGACCACAGTAAGGGCAAACCTTGTGAGAAGCAATTTCCTTTTTACAATTGCTGCAAACGCCAAGATTAGGTTGTGTAATTTTCCAATGTGTTCGTCTTTTTCGGCTTCTTTGTTTTGAATGTTGTCTTTTTGGTAACGCCATAATAGCTCCTTATATCTCTTTTAGTTTATAATTTTTGGTGCCTCTGCACATTGGCACTGTTTTCGCTTAAATCAACTCCGCGATACTGACAGCTTTTCTTTAAGTTTTTTTGCAACAAGACCAGGCACAAAGGTTGCAATGTCAGCCCCTAAAGGTGCGATTTCTTTTAACATCGTAGAAGAAATAAATGAATGCTTCTCAGACGGCATCAAAAAAATTGTTTCAATATCTTCGGCAATACGCCTATTTGTTAATGCCATCTGAAATTCATATTCAAAATCGGAAATCATTCGCAAGCCACGAACAAGAACCTTATTTTTATTCTTTCTTGCAAAATCTACAACAAGACCGTCAAAAGTCTTAACCTCTACGCCCTTAATATTCTTTGTTATTTTGCGAACCATCTCGACTCTTTCTTTAAAATTGAATAAAAGATTTTTTCTAGATGTTTCGGCTACAGCCACAATAACTTTTGGAAAAATACGACACGTCCGCTCAATTACATCAAGATGCCCATAAGTAATAGGATCAAAAGTTCCCGGATATATTGCTATTTTATTCATTTTTTGCTACATTTATAAATTGTTATAAAAGATGCCCCGTATTTTCTTTGCCTCAAAAGCGAAAACCGGCCTTCTCGGTCCGGCAAACCCTCTCTTTTGTCATGCTGAAAAACAACCAGGGAATTGGGGTGTACTATATCATAGGCTCCTAGAGTTTTCAAGGCTTTTTTTGCCAGTTCTCGACTATAAGGAGGGTCAATAAAGATAACATCGTATTTTTTTCCCTTCTTAGCAAGCGACTTAATTGCAGCAAAAGCATCTGCCTTTATGATTTCAAACCAGGAATTTCTCCTCTCTTTAGCTGGAAACTGCAAATCCTCAAGATTTTGCTCAATAATCTTAACACATTTAATATCTTTCTCAATAAAGGTAACGTTTTGCGCTTTTCTTGACATGGCCTCCAGCCCCATAGACCCGCTACCGGAAAAAATATCCAAAAAATCAATTCCATCAAGTTCCTGACCCAAAATATCAAAAACTGACTTACGAATAATGCCAGATGTCGCACGAATTCCATACGGCATGAAAAAATTTCGCCCTTTAAGCTTGCCTCCAATAATTCTCACTTTTACTCCTTATCCCGACAGCACCATTGAAAGATATGCCGGATATCTCTTTTGAATTACTTTTTTAATTGTTTTGCCCGTTTTTTTCATTAATTCCGGATCATCTTTGATCAAAGCGCTTGCCTCTGCGCGTGCATTCTCGAGAATATCAAGTTGTGTCTGAGGATTCGCGATCTTCAATTCATTAAGACCGTGCTGATGGCGTCCGAAAAACTCACCGGGACCACGAATCAATAAGTCTTGTTGTGCTATTTTAAATCCATCGGTTGTTGATAAAATAGCATCGATCCTTGCCTGGCCCTCTAGCGTTGTCGGGTTTGCAACCAGCAAACACTTGGAATCTATTGTACCACGTCCGATGCGTCCGCGCAGCTGATGAAGTTGAGATAATCCAAAACGATCTGCATGCTCAATAATCATAGCAGTAGCATTTGGAACGTCAACTCCAACTTCTAAAACAGTTGTTGCAATTAAAATATCAATTTGCCCATTTTTGAATTTCTGCATTACTATTTGGGCCTCATTTTTCTTCATTTGACCATGGATAAGGCCGAGACGAAAATCCTTAAAATTCTGTTTCTGAAACTGCTTAAACATTGCTTGAGCTGATTTTAATTCAATTTTTTCCGATTCTTCAATAATAGGATAGATGATATATGCTTGACGACAGGCTTTAACAACCTCATAAACACAGGCGTAGGCCTCCTGGCTTTCTTCATGGCTAAATAAAAGTGTTTCAATTTTTCCTCGTCCAGGGGGAATCTCACTAATCGTCGAAACATCTAAATCACCATAAAGAGTTAAGCACAAGGTTCTCGGAATTGGAGTTGCAGTCATAACTAAAACATCAGGGCTTTCTCCTTTTGCAGACAAAAGTGCTCGTTGACGCACGCCAAATTTATGCTGTTCGTCAATCACGGCAACGCTTAAATGCTTAAAATTAATGCTTTCCTGAATAAGCGAGTGTGTTCCGATTAAGATATCAACAGACCCCTGTCCTACTTCTCGTATAATTTCATCTCTATTTTTCTTATCAGCTTCATTTGTCAAAAGCTGAATATTAACATTCTTAAATGCCGAACCATCAAGAATTTTTTTAAAAACATTATAATGCTGCCTTGCCAAGATTTCCGTTGGTGCCATAAAAGCTGCCTGATGGCCATTTGAAACAGACGCTAAACATGTAAAAAATGCAACGACCGTTTTTCCGGAACCTACATCGCCCTGCAAAAGTCTGTGCATCGGCGAAACGGAAGATAAGTCGCCTCTGATCTCTTCAATAACCTTTTTCTGCGACAC
Organism: Candidatus Omnitrophota bacterium; assembly: GCA_029931885.1. The sequence continues at coordinate 5,706 of JAOZRJ010000030.1, forward strand.
TGTAAACTCAAAATCAAAAAGACAGGTAAATGTTTTTAGAAAATCATCATCAATTTTATGCGCAGTTCCTTTTCTTTGGACTATGCTTAATCTCCTTAGAAGCACAGAAGCCTGAAATAAAAAGAATTCCTCGAAGGAAACGCGACGATAAGCAATTTGCTGTGCATCAGAATCTTCCGGAAAATGAATATTCCAAAGACTTTTAATCAAGTTATCTAAACTATATTTCTTGCGAAGACTATACGGCAAAACATCTTGAGCAGATGAGGCGTACTGATCCAAACATCGTTTAATAGTTTTTCGTACATACCGCTGAGTCATCCCTCGCGTAAGTGGATATATTGGAACAATGCGGCCCACACTCAAAGAACGATCTTCTTCGTCCTCGGAAATAATCTCATAGTCCGGAGAAACCATCTGAAGTCGATCTTTATACAAATCAACCTTGCCGTAAAGAACTACCTGCTGACCTTTTTTAAAATACTTATCTAGATAGGGACGATTAAACCAAACACAAAAAACACGCGATTTCTTATCGCCGACCGCAATCTCGTAAACATGTTTCTTTGTAAACCAGCTTTTTCTCCCCTCATGTGTTAAAACCTTTCCGCTGACGGTTTGCCATTCTCCAATCTTTAATTTAGAAAGCGGCGTCATGCTTGTTCGGTCTTCATGACGTCTTGGAAAAAGATACAGTAAGTCTTCGACGCTTCCAACGCCAAGACGTTCAAAACTTCTTTTTCGTGCCGGACCGACACCCTTAATGTATTGAACAGAAATATCGCTTAGATTTCTCATTATATTTTAATAGGCCAAGGAATTTTGTTTTTTTTAGGAAGGTATTTTAAAAATTTCTCATGCGTCCGACTTGTTTTTCAAACTTCTTTCGATAGTCATGACGAAAGACCTCCTGGAAATCATAACCATTCTTAAAGCTCTCTACCGTATCTTGCTCTGTCTTGCTTAAAGCTTTATTGTCGACAAGATTAAAAACAATACTTCCAAAATCTTCAGTAGTTTTAACACCCCAATAATCTAAAACGGTTAACGTCATAAGTCCAAACTTATCCTGAAGCAATTGGCGAATGCCCTCTAGGAGTTCCCCTCCTGTGACATGTTTTGAGCGACGAAACTTCTTTTGAGTAAAATTTAATGCCTCCATAAGAAATTCATAGGCTTCACGCTTATAGCGCTTATCCTTTTCACAAATAGTGTCTAATATGTTGTCGAATTCTTGATTCATAATCTTTTATCTTTGTGTCGATTCTTAATATTATCTCAAAAATCTAATGAAATAAAAGCAATTTATCGAAATCAGCAAAAATCACTTAAACTTTCAAAAAACTATGACATAATGTCTTTATGAAAATAAAGACGCATTGGGCATGGAAAATATATTTTTTCCTCTATTGTATACCGATCATCAATAATATTTTTAGTCTTTTTATGCAAGATTCTCTTGTTGACTCTTACTATCGAATCTTAATTGCATTTAAAGAGAGCTATCATATTTTATATTATTTTAATATTAGTGCCGTAATTATTGACGCAATCGCACTAATCCCACTTTTTTTATTTGTTTTTCACAAGCGACTTCTGTCACCTTTTATCTGGAAGCTAATTTTTATTTTACGTATCGCCGTATTCTTGCCAGGCCATTGCTACGAATGGAAAATGATTAAATCATTCTTTTATTTCGATATAAATGCAGCGATTGGAATTGTTAGCTTTATAATATTAGTAATATTACCTTCTTACATTGCCTGCTTTAAATATGCATTTCAGCAAAAGAGTCTTTTTAAGGAAAAAGCCTAATATCAATTATCTCACGATCTTCTTTACTGTAGAATGATGTAAAACTTTTTTTGAAAGATCATCAACAATTGCATAAATACATGGAACCATAATAAGCGTTAGCCCTGTTGCAAAAAATAATCCCCATATCAAAGCCAAGCCCATAGGCTTTAAAAAAGGATCTCCCCCTCCAAAACCATAAGCAACAGACAGCAAGCCTACTACAGTTGTAATAGTAGTCATCAAAACTGGTCTAAGCCGTATTCTTCCAGCCTCTATCAGCGATTCTCTTCGGTCATTCCCCTCTTTTCTTAATTTATTTATAAAATCAACTAAAACAACTGAATCATTAACAACAATACCCGTTAAGCCTACCGTTCCCATAAGAGCAAAAAATGTCAGAGGTTTTCCATGAACCATAAACGCAATAAGAACACCAACAACACCAAAAGGTATAGCAGTCATAACAATAAATGGCTGAAGAAGTGATCCGAAAATCGCTGTCAAAATAATAAAAATCAAGAAAAGCGCAACAACAAGTGAGAATAGCAAATTGGCCTGCGTTTCTTTCTGTTCTTCGTACTCTCCTCCAAACTTCAATATATATCCAGGATATTCATTTTCGATATCAGAAAATTCTTTTTTCAATAATTCATTTACTGAATACGATGTTGCCTCTTTACCATCAACATCCCCTGTTATCCAAACAACACGCTTACCGTCAAGATGGGTAATAGAAAATAAACCTTCTTCTTCAGCTATTGAAGCAACCGATTTTAACGGCACTAAATTGCCCAACCTATTTTCAACTAAAATATCATCAAACACATTAATATCGTCCCTATATTTCTTTGGAAAACGAACAAGCACGTCAATCTCATCTTCAGCTTTAAGAGGTTTTATTGTTGTGGCTTTTCCGCCATAAAAAGTACTTCTTACAGTTGATGCCACATCATCAACTGTTAATAAATATTTTCTTGCCTTTTCTTCATCAACAACAACTCTTAAATCTTTTTTGCCAAAAATATAATTACTTGAAACATCGTTAGCACCCTTAACAGTCCCTAAATACTTAACAATCTTTTTAGCAATTGCATCAAGGGTTTCGAAATTATCACCTTTAATGCCGACTTCTATTGCACGTCCAGTTGGAGGACCTTCTTTTTGAGCATAAAAATAAAGCTTCTCAAACCCTTTAATCTTTTCTAGCTTGGGCCTAAGAGCATCAATTATCTCTTTCTGAGTTCTCATTCTTTTTTGGGCCGGAGTTAAAAACACCGTAATTTGAGCAAAATGAGATCCCTTCTTTGCGTTTGGGTCAAATCCCTGCTCTTCAGAAATTTCTCCTAAATAAGACCTATACGAATCTCTTTCGTCCTCGCTCATATTTTCAACCATTTTCTCAACGGGAGAAATAAGCTCTTCCATCTTTTTTAAAGGTGTGCCTACTTTTGCTTCAGCTCGTATATAAAAATCCTCTATCCCCTCGCCCGTAAACAATACAACTTTCATAATGTTTGCGGCAAGTACAATAATTAAAAAACAAAATCCAACTATAGACGCAAAGACTGCATAACGATTCTTGAGCGTAAATTTAAGCGCCCTCAGATAAAGTTTATTTATTTTCTTAAACCATTCTTTTTCTTTTCTCTTTTCCCTACCATTCTTGTTAAGCTTTTTCCCTTTTACAAATTCAGCTAAATGTGAAGGTAAAATGATAAACGCCTCAAACATAGACGCAGCTAATGCAAGCATAACAACGATTGGAATTTCTCTAATAAACTTTCCAATTATATCTGGTATAAATAACATAGGTGCAAACGCCGCACATGTTGTTAAAACTGCAGCTGTAATAGGCGCAACAACCTCACTTGTTCCTTTAACTGCAGCCTCTTTCGGAGACATGCCAGACTCAACATAGCGATACACATTTTCAGACACAATAATCCCATCATCAACGATCATCCCCAAAACAATAATAAGCCCAAGCATAGAAACAAGATTAACCGTTATTCCAAGAGCATGCATACAAAAGAATGTAGTAAATAATGCAATCGGAATGCCGATTGCCGTCATAATTGCAGGAATTGGATCTAAAAATAAAAATAAAATAACTACAACCAAAAGAAAACCAATCAATCCATTATTCCTAAGAACCCCTAGGCGTCTTTTTACATAAAAAGACATATCGTTTGCAACTGTTATCTCGACGTCTTTAGGTAATATCTTCTCAAAGTCATCAATAGCATTATTAACCTTCTCTACAACTTCTGTGATATCTGCGCCCTCAGATTTCACAACAACCATTCCTAAGGTACGTTTCCCATTTGTCCTTGCTATTTTCTCTTCATCCTCAAAAGTTTTAACAACTATTGCAACATCTTTAACTTTTAAATAATTACCAATATCATTTGAACGTATTACAACCTCTCCGATCTCGTCTGCTGTGCTAAACTCATTATCTGTTCTTACATTAAACTCTTCCTTTTCTGTTGTCAGATGCCCACCGGGCAAAGTAATGTTTCTCGCTTTTAAAGCACCGATCACTTCATTTACCGAAACATGATATTTTCTTAATTTTTGAGGATCTACTTCAACCTGAAATTGAGGATCTAGCCAACCCAACCTACGTATACTAGCAACACCATAAATATCAAGCATTAGATCTTCTAAAGTTTCCCCATACTCCCTACGCTTAAAATCAGAAATATTACCACTAAGGGAAACTTCGAGAACAGGAATTTCTTTGCTCTTAAGTTCAAATATATACGGATCATCCTTTACTCCATCCGGCAAATTCTGCACCCTATCAACAGCACGCTCTATGTCATCAACCACCTGTTTTTTATCTGTTGCTTTTGGATCAATTTCTATTCCTATTTGAGAAACGCCCTCTTCAGAAATAGTATTTATTTCTTTTATTCCGCTGATACCCTTAATTTCTTTCTCAATCGGAATCGTAACAAGCTTCTCAACATCACTTGCAGGTGCGCCCGGATAATAAGTCATAACGCTCACAATATCGTAACTTACAGCCGGAAACGCTTCTTTTCTCAAATTATACATGGCAAAAATTCCCATAAATATAATAAGAAAAGATAGTAAGTTTACTAAAGTTGAATTTTTAACTGAAAATTCGGCTAACTTCACCTTATATTTCTCCTTGCCAATACTGCTCTAAGAGCATGCCTTCCTTAACTTTTAGCTGAATCAATGAAACATAGTAATCAAAAATAGCCGACGCGGCTTGCTTACGCGCGCTCAAGGCATCATTTTGATAGCGAACAATCGTATCAACATCGCTTCGTCCATATTGAAAAATTTTTTCCTGTTCAGTCATTTTTCGCTCCTGGAGATCAGCGACTTCTTTTTGATACTGTGAATTTCTCTGTAATGTGTTGCAAGTTCGAACTTGATCCATAACATCAATCATTATCTTTCGT
>JAOZRJ010000237.1 GCA_029931885.1 Candidatus Omnitrophota bacterium
ACTACCACTATTATCAATAGTTAAATCGCCATAAACAAATAAACTATAATCATCAAGCCACTCTTCATTTTCCTTACAAAAGAGATGAAAAACTTTATCAGATACCATTTTTTCCTTATTTTTGCTAAATAACAAATGCAATAACTTTGTTTTGTAGTCTACAACAGCCTTGTAATCAACACGTTCATCGGAAAAAGTCAAAGTATCTACGTCCTCTTTTGAAAGAAAACCATCACGAACCAAAAACTCTGGGCTAATCAAAAGTGTATTTCCTGCAAATGCCGAACAACTACTGTAAGGAGAATTAGCCAACGCAACGTCGGTAGGATTCAGCGGAAGAATTTGCCAATAGCTCTGCTTACTTTTCTTTAAGAAATCAACAAATGCATATGCCCCAGAACCTAAATCTCCTATTCCGTATAGAGACGGCAGCGAGGTTATATGCAATAAAATACCACTAGCTCTTTGTTTCATAAATAATCTTTCTAATTATGATATCTGTATTTGGAGGAATTGACCTAAAAGATTAAACGTGGCCACCCATTTCTTACTCCAGGAATCTTGTCTTTCAAATCGTTCTTTTTTTTCTTTTGCAAGTTTCTTGTTTAATGAAAAATAAATATTCTGAGCTCTCCACAAATCAATATCAAAATCCAGAATATCTAAACTTTCAATTATAGAAATCAATATTTCCATTAAAGCAATGTTTCCTGTGTCTTTGCTAAGCTCTATCATCATCTGGTTTACCCTTCCCGTCGCAATAAAACCAATCGTTTCTTTATCTCTAGAAAAAGACCATCGCTTCATTTCCCACACAAGAGTACGAAATCGTTTTAAATCCACTGGATCTGATTCAATCACGTCGCATAAATCACGATTTAAAACAAACTCAACAATCGTTGCCAAAGTTTTTGGTAAAGCTACTGGAAGCTCTCTCTGAACCTCCATTAAAGGGTGATGTCTTTCATAAATCTGGCGAAAAGATTCTTCAATTTCTTCTTTTGTTGTCTTTAAAACTTCATCTAAAATCTTCTGCTGCTCTTCTTTAAAAAGATTTCCGAGAGAATAATTATCTGGACCAAAATATCTATCAATTAAACGAGTTGTTTCTGGAATCTGTTTGGCCATAAAAGCATCAACTATTTTCTTCTCGGCATCCTTATATTCTCCCTCTACCAGACGATCAACGCCTCGAATAACATTATGGTTTCCAAGATGAAACCCAACAAAAAAAACAGGTGTTTTCTCTAACGTAATGTCTGACTGAATCCACCCTTCTCCCATGGAAAGCTTTAAACGATCAACTTCTTTTCGAACACTGTTCGATGTATTTACCGTGTATGAATAAATCTTTGTTTCTTTCGGATGGTCTTCAAACAATGAAGAAACCGCATAATGTGCTCCAACGCGAAATAAATCCACAGAAGAAGGGCGAACAAAATTCTTATAAATTATGCTTGCGTCTTGATACTCAATAATATTACTTTTAGCAACTGACAATAACTTTAAGAAATCGTCCTCGAGCTTGATGCCTGATATCTGATCGACAAGCTGGACAACTCTAGCAGCATATTTTAAAATTTGCGTAGATTCGATTCCAGAAACTTCATCAAAAAACCATCCACAACTTGTATACATTAATTGAGCGTTTCTTTGAGATTCAAGCAATTTTAAAACTTTAATTTTATCTTCTTCTGACAAATTTTTTTGTATATTTTCTACTAAAAATTTATTAATTATTTCTATGTCTCTATTAAGAATTACCGCAATATACTTATCTCGAAGCTCCCACGGATCATTAGAAAACTTAAGCATTTCTTTCTCGTAAATTTTAATCGTCTCGTCACGCAACCAATCCAACGCTTTACGTAATCCCCCGCGCCACTTCTGATTCCATTTTGGATTTGTTCCTATACAGCATCCACAATCTGATCGCCACCGCTCAACTCCATGCGCACAACTCCAAGACGTCTTTTCAATAACCTCGGCTTCATATTGAGGGGGAAACTTCTCTAAATATTCACCATAAATAGTAATCTTCGCCGAATTAGTCTTCTTAAAGAATCTCAAACAATACGCCAACGCCATATCAGCAAATTTATGATGATGTCCGTACGTTTCTCCGTCGGTTGCAATATGAACCATTTGCGTCTCAGAAGATTTCTCGTCAAAGGTTCCAAGAAGTCTTTTGGCAAAATCATCTCCGTTGCTTAAAACGCGCTCAAAAGCAACAGCCTTTGCAATAGGTCCATCATAGAAAAAAATACTAATCTTTTTTCCTGACGGAAGACGACACAAATAAGGTCGTTTAGGGTCTATTTTCTGACCTTGAACGTCAGTCCACTTCTTATCTGATATCTTTCGAACTTTTTTAGCCTGATGTGGCGCTAAAATTGTAAATAAAATACCTTGCTCTGCTAATGCCTCTAAAGTTTCAATATCAACCGCTGTTTCTGCCAGCCACATTCCCTCGGGTTTTCGTTTAAATCGATATTCAAAATCCTCAATTCCCCAAATGACTTGTGTACGCTTATCCCGACTATTAGCCAAAGGCATAATCATATGATTATAAACTTGAGCCAAGGCACTTCCATGACCTGAAAACTCCTTCTGACTTTTTTTATCTGCATTTAAGATATCCTGATAAGTTTCTGGCTCTTTTTTCTCTAGCCAGGAAAGCAAGGTAGGGCCAAAATTAAAACTTGTTTTAGCGTAATTATTTACAATATCCAAAATCCTTTTATTCCCGCCTAATATTCTAGAAGAAGAATTACGTGAATAACATTCAAAAGAAATCCGCTCATTCCAATCATGATAAGGATAAGCAGAGTCTTGGCTCTCAATTTCCTCTAGCCAAGGATTCTCTC
>JAOZRJ010000238.1 GCA_029931885.1 Candidatus Omnitrophota bacterium
AATTTATCTAAAGGGCGAATTGGTGAAGATAACAGTGCTTTATTGGGAGCGATGATGATTACTAAAATCCAACTTTCAGCAATGGAGCGGGTGGATATTCCCGAAGATGAGCGAAAGGATTTTTATTTATATGTAGATGAATTTCAAAATTTTGCCACGGAATCTTTTGCTAATATTTTGTCAGAGGCTCGAAAGTATCGATTGAGTTTGATCTTAGCTCATCAGTATATCGCTCAATTAGAAGAATCGGTGAGAGACGCGGTGATGGGAAATGTTGGAACGATAATAACTTTTCGAGTGGGTGCGGCCGATGCGGAATATTTAGAGAAAGAGTTTGATCCAATTTTTTATGCCAATGATTTAGTAAATTTAGCTAAATACAATATTTATTTAAAATTAATGATTGATGGAGTTTCTACTATGCCATTTTCAGCAGTAACTCTTCCACCGATTGATTTGGGAGTCAAAAAGGTTGATATTAAAAAAATTATAGATGCATCTCGTGAGCAATATGCAGCTCCTCGAGAAGTAGTAGAAAAGAAAATTAATGAATGGAGTGGTCATATGGATGTTAAAGCTAAGGCTCTTGTTACTGAATTTGCTACCAAAGGGATAAAAAAAGAGTCAGGTTATCCCAAAAAAGTTCAATTAGAGAAAGATTTAGAGAATGAAAAACATCAGCAGATCAAAAAAGAAGTAGTCCAAAAAATAGAAATTAAAAAAGAATTCAAGATTATTCCGAATTCAGACATTAAAAAAAAGGCTCACCAAAATCAGCCAGCCAGTGCAGGATTAGTTAAAGAAGATGTATTAGTTGAAAAGGAAGTAGCAGAAGAAAAACCTAAGGCCGATTTATTTACCGCTCAATGTTCAGCTTGCGGATTAGAAGTTCAAGTTCCATTTAAACCAGATGGTAAGAGACCAGTTTTTTGTTCTGATTGTTTGCGAGAATTCAGAAGACAACAAAGCAAACTTCAACAAGAAGTTAAAACAACTTCGTCGTTAGTACCAAAAACAGAGATGAAGAAAGAGTCAGAAAAAGAAAGAGGAAAACCAACTAAAAGTAATAAGGATCCAAGTTTAAAAGATATGATAAACAAAGCTGTGTCAGAAAATAAGCAGAATTAATTTATAATTTATGGTAATAAGTTTTGTTTGTTTAAATTTAAAAATCGAAAACTTTGGTTTGCTGAAGAAGAAGTTATTGCATGTTTTTTTAAAGGAGGACTAGGGGGTTTTAAATTTAATAACTAATTTTTTTCAAAAAATACTCATATGAAATTAAAACAAATATTTTTTATAAGCATTGCTTTATTTTTTCCAGTTTTTAAGGTTTTTGCTCAGATGCTGGAAAACATTCCAGGACAATCTTCTGTAGAAAATTCTGATCTTATCGGTTATTTGAATAATCTTTATAAATTTGGAATTTCAATTACTGGAATTTTAGCCATTTTTATGATAGGAGTAGGAGCTTTCGCTTATATTGTTACGTCAGTCGGAAATTCTTCAAAAATGATGGATGCTAAAGAAAAAATTCAAAATGCCTTGATTGGTTTAGTAATAGCATTAACGGCTTATCTATTGCTTTATGTAATCAATCCTGACTTGGTTGGCGGAACTTTGAGTGCTCCCAGCACTGCCATAACTGCTGTTATTACAACAACAACCGCTACGCTGACTGATGGGACGGAATGCAACGATATGAGTGGACCTAATCCTGGAGGGGGAACTTCCCCTGGTGCGCCTCTTTGCAGCGGCGGTTGTATAAATGGCTTTCATACCGACGTTACCACCGGAAAAGTTGTTTGTGGTCAACCGACTGCAAGTACTGTTGGATGTTGCATTACTGATCCAAGTGAAGTAAGCGGTTGCCAAGCCAATTTAACGAAATTCGAATGTGATCAAGCTCTAGGTGCTTTTGTTTCTGGCGCAAGTTTGACTTGTGTTGATCAAGCCTTTATTGGAGTTTCTATGGGTTGCGAGTGATCAATAATTTAACGCATTTAAAACATTAGAAATATGATAAAAACCACTCAAGAAATTGCTGATTTAAAAGAAGGCGGAAAAATACTTCGAGAGGCTTTAAATAAAGCCAAAGAAAAAGTCTTATCTTCAACTGGTCAGATTTCAACTCAAGATATTAATTTAGCGGCTGAAGAAGCTATTTTAGCCCGAGGTGCCAAACCAGCCTTTAAGGGCTATCCAGAAGGTGACGAAAAGCCTTTTCCTGCTACTGCTTGTGTTTCATTAAATGATGAAATTGTTCATGGTGTTCCTTCTGAAAATCGACTAATTAAATCTGGCGATATTGTAAAAATCGATGTTGGAGTAAAATGGAAGGGATTGTTTACTGATGCTGCTATTAGTGTGATTGTTGGCAAGGGAAGTGAAACGGCTAAAAAAATTGTTAAAATTACTCGAGAAAGCTTGGAAGTTGGCTTGAGAGAAATTAAGGCTGGAAAATTTTTAGGAGATTATGGTCAGGCAGTGGAACAATTTGTAGTTAAAAATGGTTTTCATGTAGTGCGTGGTTTGGTTGGACACGGAGTAGGTCATGCAGTGCACGAAGCGCCTCAAATTCCTAATTATGGAAGAGCTGGAACCGGAATGAAATGGCGAAAAGGAATGGTGATTGCTTTAGAACCAATGGTGAATGAATTTGGTAGTGGGATTAAATTAGGTTCGGATCAAACGACTTTTTTGACTAAAAAAGGTGGATTATCGGCTCATTTTGAAAATACAGTGGTGGTAACGAGAAATGGATATGAGGTTTTGACGAGATAAAAAAATTTTCAATAACAAGCGAAGCTTGTTCGGGTTTGAAAATTAAATCATTGAAAATTCAATGTAAATTGAAAATTGGA
>JAOZRJ010000239.1 GCA_029931885.1 Candidatus Omnitrophota bacterium
GTCCAAATTACTCAAAGGCTCATCAAACAAAAACACTTTTGGCTTACGAACAATAGCACGACCAACGGCCACACGCTGACGTTCCCCGCCTGAAAGTTGCTTAGGCCGACGCTCTAATAATTTTTTAATATTTAGAATTTCTGCAGCTTCATTAACACGACGAGTAATTTCATTCTTTGGATATTTCTTTAAACGAAGACCAAAAGACATATTTTCAAACACGCTCATATGAGGGTAAAGAGCATAATTTTGAAAAACCATAGCAATATCACGATCTTTGGCAGGAACATCATTAACGACGCGATCACCTATATGAATAGTTCCTTCGGATATTTCTTCTAGACCCGCTACCATTCGCAAAGTTGTAGATTTTCCACAGCCAGATGGCCCAACGAGAACTAAAAATTCTTTATCCTTAATTTCAAGATTAACGTCCTTAACAGCATGGACATCGCCTTTATAAGTCTTATTTATATTTTTTAAAGTTACAAGTGCCATAGGTGATTAATTATAAAACAATTTATGTTGATAATAATTTTTTATTATATCAAAACCACTTATTCGCGCAACAAGAGAATTTATATAGAATATTGCCATTCTAAAAAAATTTTACTTCCCTTGCGTATAATTAATAATCTTAAAAATGGTTTGTTTGAAATCTTTTCTCTCGACGATCATATCTATAAGACCATGCTCGAGTAAAAATTCTGATCTTTGAAATCCATGCGGTAACTTTTGACGAATTGTCTGTTCAATAACCCGTGGCCCGGCAAAACCAATTAATGCCTTTGGTTCGGCCATAATAATATCACCAACTCCTGCAAATGATGCCATAATTCCAGCCATAGTAGGATTAGTCAAAACCGAAATATGCAAAAACCCTGCTTCGCTATGACGCGAAAGCGCTGCGCAAGTTTTAGCCATCTGCATCAATGAAAACATGCCCTCATACATGCGAGCCCCTCCACCTGAACCAGAAATAATTACAAGCGGCAATTTTTGCTCAGTGGCATGCTCTATAATACGAGTAATCTTCTCTCCGACAACGGAACCCATAGACCCCATAATAAAACGTGAATCTGTTACCCCAATAGCAGCAGGAGATCCGTTAATGGTCCCTGTTCCCGTAATAACCGCATCTTTTAAACCAGTTTTCTTCTGATCCGCTTTTAATTTTTCTACATATGTTTTTGGTCCCTGAAATTTTAAAGGATCCGAGGCAGTTAAATTTGCATCATGCTCCTCAAAACTCCCTTGATCTAAAACAAGGTCAATTCTTTCATGTGCTGTTAGCTTAAGATGAAATTCACATTTTGGACAAACATTAAGATTATCTTTTAATGTTTTTTTATAATGGGGAGATTGACAATCAGGGCACTTAACCCATAAACCATCAGGAATTGTTTTCTTACGAACATTAACAAGGGTATATTTTTCTTTTCCGAACAAAGCCATAACAAACTTCTTTCTTAAGATTTCATTTTGTGAATCGTAAGACCAGATAAAACCTTAGGATAAAAATATGTTGTTTTAGGAGGCAGTCTCTCTCCATTAAGGGCGACGGCCTTCAGCTGTTCAATATTCACTGGATTCATAATAAAACACGCTGCAGCTTTTTTTCCATCTACCATCTTGATAGCTTCATCAAAATCTTTTACATAAATAATCTGATCAGAGGAAGTCTTAACACGATCAAAAACAAATATTTTTAAAATTGTCGCATCAAGACTACGAAATTCCTTTGTACCTTCATGAATATGTTGGTTAATAAGCATTTTATTCTTTAACCGTAATAGCTTAATGCCGTCACGTGTGTATAATCCGAATGAATGCTCATTTTGGCCAGCGCGTCCTAAAAGAATACGTAAATCATCAACATTTTTTACATTGTCAACTCTAAAAAAATCTTCTAAAAAATCAATTTTTGCTGGAAACTTTTTCAAAACACGATGAATAGGAAGAATGGCTAATTCTTTAGATTCTAAATTAGTAAAATATGTCATAATATAATTAAAAGGCTCTCGCCCTGTTAACTTTTTCCTTTTTTCGCTGCGTATTCTTCGGTATTCCATTGCTACTTCATATCTATGGTGTCCATCAGCAATAAACAAATGTTGATTTGCCATTAAAGTTTTAATTTTCTCAATAACATCATTATCGTCAATCCGCCAAACAAAATGGCGAACATTGTCTGCATCAAGAACATCGATGAATTCTTGTTTTCGTAAAATCGCATCATGAAAAATTTTCTCAATTTTTTTATATTTATCAGAAAAACAGACAAAAACCGGACTTAAATTTGCCTTAACATTCCGCCAAAGGCGAAGTCTATCTATTTTTGCAGGCATATGCGTATTTTCATGAGGAAAAACTTTTGATTTCTCCTTATCTTGAAGTCGCATTAAAGCCAAAAACCCTATTCGTGCTTTTTTCTGACCACAAACCTTGTATTCTTGCTTATAAACATAAATGCATGGCTTGGCATCTTGAATAAAAATTTTCTTCGCTGTCCATTCCGAGAAAAGCTTTCTAGCTCGTGTATATTTATTATCACAGCTACTGTCTTTGGGCTTATCCAAACCCAAAAGAATCCGAATAAAATTATTAGGGTGTGCACTATGAAAAGCTGCCTGCGCCTCTGAAGAAATAACATCATAAGGAGGACAAACTACTTTGGAAATATCAACTATTTTCTCGGGATTGTAATGAACAGCTTTAAAAGCTTTAATTTGTGTCATGTATCAACTTTCTTTTAATGGTTCTATTAAAAAATTATTCTTTGTCTCTTAAGAAACTGCCATATCTTAAGACATTAAAAATAATACCAGAATAAAGAATAGCATGGA
>JAOZRJ010000240.1 GCA_029931885.1 Candidatus Omnitrophota bacterium
TGCTCTTCACCCCATGTTCCATAATTAGTAGCGCAAATTAGTACTTTTTTTCCCATTTTTTTCTCCTCATTGTTTAATTTATTTACGATTTAAGTTTTCAAGAACAAAGCTGAACCATTGTAACCCAAACGTCACGAATTCTTAAAACATCTGATCATCGTTAAAAGCGAGAAAGACTTTTTCAAAAATCGTAAAATCTGCTCGTTTGGATTTATTTTGACATCGAAAGAACTTCTACAATTTTCTTGCCAAATGCAATCGATGATTCAACAGAATTTCCGGTTATAAACGGCCAATCAAATTCAACCCTTGGATTATCTCGGCTTGCTTGAGGGTCTCCGATACAAAGCCCTCCTTGTCCAACCGCATCTCGTGCGATGTCTTCTAATGGATACAAAAAGCCTGAATAGACAGCATCTGTTCCTTTATTGTCTTCAGTGGCTCCCCATAATTCTAAGGTAACATTATCTTCAAAATCCCAAGCTCTAGGATGACAAGCAACCCTTTTTCCTTTAATAATACTATTATAAGCATCTTTTGGATTTCTTGTCCAAATGAGAGCAGCCGTAGCATAACAAAGAGTTGCAATTAATTTATTTGTATTATAAGCTTCGTAAATAAGACCTTTGAAATATTTGTTAGGAGCTAAATCCATCATAGCGCCTAACCCCCCAGTACCAACAACCGCATCATAATCAGCCATTTTTGCATCAGCTAATTTAATTGGATTCGCCCATTCTTCTCCTTCTACAAGCTCTTTTGTTCTGTCACAAACAAATTTTGGATTTACTTTTGGGTTTGCTCCAGGAATCTTTTGAAGCATAGGATCGATAAAATCAGGATCAACGCTTATTACCAATGGTAACGGTTTTTTTCCCTGAGGCGTCGCAAGGGTTACATCCAAACCCGCATTTTTTAATTCATCCCAAGGACCTTGCAATTCTTCTGCCCATACTCCAAAATTTGTTGCACATACTAATACTTTTTTAGCCATTCATTAACACCTCTTCTAATTTTTTAACGATACAAAATGTAACGTTTAAATATTTTTATTTAATTTTATTGTACTTAATTTTTATCCTGCCATGGAAAATCCATTTTAACAGGGCTAAAAACATCAATCGCCTCTGTTTGCCCTACCGCGACAAACTCATGTAAGACATCTGCTGGAATAAAATACGCGTCTCCTGCCTTAAGTTCTGCTGTTTCATCGCCAATGATCATGTTAAAACCACCTTTGATAATGTAGCCAAATTGTTCCTGCGAATGTTTATGCATCTTAACGACGCTTTTATCCGCCATGTCCCAATGCTGGGCATTCATTTTTTCTCCCTCTCCAAAATATTTACGGATAACCCCGCCACCCATATCCATTTCTTCAAGTTTTTTAGAAAAACAATACATTTTTGCTCCTTCCTATATACCTTCAACACAAATAACATTAGTTGAAGCCGCATTAAGTCTTATTTTTTTTGCTTCTTTGTAATCAGAAGATTCATACCATTTTCGAGCTTCATCTATTGATTTAAATTTTAATATGATCATACGCTTAGGATTCCAAACACCTTCCCAAACTTCAGACTTCCCCCCTCTGACAAGAGGCTCTCCTCCATGTGCAAAAATAGTCGGAGCTCCTTTTTTCATATACTCTGAATACTTAGCTTGATCTTTAACATCAACATCAATAATTACATATGCACTCATAAATACCTTCTTTTTTAACTATTTCTAGACGAATAATTAATGATCCGTTTTTTGAGCATTCGCATCCGCATGTATCAATTCAATAATCATTTTAGCGAAAACATTACAATGTCCACCAGTTCTTGCAGTGACAAGATCATCATCAACAACAACATCTTGGTCCATATAAAAAGCACCCATATTTTTCGCATCACCCAAAAGATTATTATGCACAACAACTTTACGTCCGTGAACTAATTCTGGGCAAGAAGACACAAGCCACATACCGTGACAAATAATACCTTTGATAATGTGTTTATGCTCGAAGGCTTTTTTCATAAATTCAACGGCTGGTGGAAGTTTTTTAATATCTTCAGTGTAGCGCAATCGATCAGCAACTATCCCAGCAGGAACAATAATCGCAGCGTATGTTTTTAACATTTCTTCATCAATGGTCTCAAAACTGTCATGACATTCTAACGGCGCTCTAAATTCATGTCCCAAGAAAGTAAGTGAGGATTGACCCCAAAGACGGCTTAAAAAGTGGACATCGAACCCTTCTTCTGCAAAACGAAATTTATAATACCAAATCTCCGGTTCGTAATAATCCGCCTCAATAAGTATTCCTATTTTCTTTTTTTTATGCATTTTTACTCCTTTATTACTTTAAAATTATCAAACTCCATCAATTACGCTTTTGCACTTATACACTTTAACCAAGATAGCGTACAGCAAGCATTGTAATGTCATCAGACTGCTGGGCACCATTTGCAAAAACTTGAATTTCTTTTCTTAAACTTAAAATGATCTCTTTAATGTTTTTATCCTTCAAATCAGTAAGACTTTTACTTAATCGGGCTTCAGAAAACTGTTCCTGTTTCGGATTCATTGCCTCAGTAACACCATCGGTATAAAGAAAAATCGTATCACCCGGATTAAGCTTCATCTGCTTTTGTTCACATTTTGTATTTTCAATGACACCTACAACAAAACCACTAGGAACTTTAACATAGTCATAGCACCCTTTTCTATCACAGTCAGGATCATTTTTTGTGCAGATATTACAACCATCGTTATCAAAAAGTAATGGCGGATTATGTCCTGCATTAGAAAACTCA
>JAOZRJ010000241.1:0-1493 GCA_029931885.1 Candidatus Omnitrophota bacterium
GAATTAATTTACGAACCAAAGTCGGCACTCTAAACGCTAACAATAGCACGTCAGGAGATATAAACATCTCGAATACGGGCGATCTTTTTGCTGAAAGTGTGATTAACGGCGGGGGAGATGTTACTTTAAATGTAGGGGCAGAGTTCGTAGGCGTTTCGGCAGATTTAATAGTTGGCGAGATTAGTGGATTAAATGTATATTTGAACGCTCTGACTGGCTCAATACTTGATGACGGTAACAATGCTACAAGTATTACAGGAGATTTGGTTAGCTTAACGGCATTAGGAGACATCGGAGCAGGAGATGATTTTATTAATACAATTGCTAATACAATTTTAGCAAATGCCGGAGGCGATATAAATATTGAAGATATAGATGGCGCATTCTTCAGCAGCATAATCGCTTCAGGCGCAATAGATTTATTAGCTCATGGATCAAGCGTTTTAGGAACCCTGACAGGAAATGATTTTGTTAATGTGCGGACAACGGCAGGGGATTTAACAGTAGCGGGAACAGTTACATCAAACAATTCGGGTGTCGGATTAACAACTGATACAGGTTCGATTTTGGCAACAGGAGCGGGACCTCATGTTGTTGCAAACAGTGATTCTTTCTTATTTGCGCCTAATGGAGCTGTTACTCCATCTGGAACGCCGTTAAACGTTAATATCAACGGTGATTTATTTCTGGATGTTTCAAACTCCGGAATAACTTTTCCGACAAGAGACATTTACGGAAATATAATTGGAACTATTAATTCTCCGGCAGGAATGCCGTTGCTGTGGCCTATAAGTTTTCCTTCGCCATTAAACCCTCCAGGATTTGTGTATTATAATGGTACACAAATTTGGCCTCCAACAAGAAATAATCAAGCTATGCTGCAGCTTGCTTTAGCGGAAGGAGCTGGGGATTTTTATAAAAACGCTTATTGGGCGTTTTTTGATAGAGCGAGAATTGTTTCATTTGATCAGGCTTCTCCAGATTTTTATTTGTATCATCCTTTGACAGAGACAGATTCTTCGGCGTTTGACGCGATTGCTTTAGATGGTGATGCGTATGAATTTATTGAGAAGAATATTAAACTCAAAGAAGATCTCAATTCGTATTTTGGATGGAAAGATGAGAAAGAAAGCTAAAGGAGAGCTAAGTTAATTTTAATAATTTTCTGAATAATATATATAGGCAGAAAGACAAAAGTCTTTCTGCCTATATTTTTGTTTTTTCAGTTGCAATAGTATATTATTTAAGTAATATGAACAAAAAGGAGAATTTATCATGAAAAGAATAATTTTTGCATTTTTAGTTGTTTTCTTGGTTACGGGATGCCAAGGAAAAAAAGCAGAGGAAGACATAATTACAATCGGGGAAATCAATATTACACCTCAAGAATTCGAGGAGTCTTTTCAATCGTCAATGTTTGCCACAGATGGAAGACTTAAAAAAGAAGATTTTTTAGAAATATTTATTGCGCGTAAGCTTATGCTGAAAGAGGC
>JAOZRJ010000241.1:1503-2799 GCA_029931885.1 Candidatus Omnitrophota bacterium
TGGTTTTTCTGACCTTATTGCTGGTCATTGTCACCTCAAATCTGGCAAAATCTGCTGAAAGAGGCGGAAGAAATGGGGCTGGATAAGGACCCTGGGTTTCTAAGTGATATTCAGCTTTTTTGGGAGCAATCACTCTTAAAAAGAGTTCTTGCCAGAAAAATGAAAGCATTAGCTATTGTTATTACGGTTAATGACAGGGAAGTTAAAGATTTTTATGAGGAGCATAAAGAAAAAGAGTTTTCCGGGAAAAGTTTAAAAGATGTGTCTAGTCAAATAGAAACATTATTATTTAGAGCAAAACAGCAAAAGGCCATGGAGAATTGGGTCGAGGCATTAAAAAGAAAGACAGAAATTAAAATCAATTATGATTTATTGGGAATAAACGAAACCGATGAGGAGGATTGATATGAGTTTAGGTCAAAAAAGACGAAATTATTTTATTGATAAGAATTTTCAGTCAAAATTTATTTTACGTTTTTGTTTAATAGTTGTTATGTCTACAATTTTAACAAGTTGGCTACTTTTACATTTTTCAAGCAACTCCAATACTGTAGCGATTGAAAACACAAAAGTCATTGTTAAAAGCACCAGAGATTTTATTCTGCCGATTATTATTCACACAGTGATTGTTGTTTCTTGTTTCACGGCTATGGCTGTGGCAGCGTTAACTTTGTTGATGTCGCATAAGATATCAGGTCCGCTTTTTCGTTTGACGAAAGAAATTGACGCCTTGGAAAATGGTGATCTTGGAAGAACTTTTACAGTGAGAGGTGAAGATCAGCTTCAAAATTTAGCAAAAAGTTTACGGAAGATGAATTCGTCTCTGAATAGCCATTATGCAGAGTTAAAGGAAAAATTTAGCTCTTTAGAACAATATCTTGAAGAAAAGAAATTCATAATATCTGCAAAAGATAAAGATTTTATTGTAAATACCATCGATGAAATAAAAAGAAAGCTAGATGATTTTAAAGCTTAATAAAAGAATTCTTTTAATTGCCTTTGCGTTAGTTTTTGCCTCGGGGTCAACAGCATTTTCTCAAGGAAAAAACCTCCCTAAGGTAACAAGCGGACAATATTTCACTATATACGGGTATTCAGGGTTGGATACTGGTGTATTATTGGGAAGGCTTAATTTTAATTCTATGCGAGTTGAGGATCTTTTTAAAACTAACCGCGGTGATATGAAAAGTATGCTTGGCGCAACGTTAGATGATATATTTTTAGAGGCTTCGGACATTTTAGATATTCATATTTATAGTTTTCTTTCTTAAATTTCTATTTTTATATTTTCTCATA
>JAOZRJ010000001.1:0-1827 GCA_029931885.1 Candidatus Omnitrophota bacterium
TAATCAAGAGCTTCCGCTATCCGACCGCCGGTCTCAATATGCAATAAAGTTAAAACACATCCTAAAATGTATCGATTATATAAAAAGATATTTCTAATTATGTTTTATGCATAAAAATAAAAAGGAAATTCTTTTGTTAAAAATCAAGAGATAACTAGCTTAGGAAGTTGGAATTGTAATGTTTGGAGCATCACCCATGATGGCATCTTGAACTTCATTAAAATACGTTTGCGTAGGGTTTTGAATTGCAGCATTCTCAGGAGTTCCTGTTTCAGAAAAAAATATCCTAAAGCTAACAAAAGCAATCAAAGCACAGATCGTCAAAATTAGTGTATATTCAATCGCTGTTTGGCCTTTTATCAACTTAAAAAGCTTCATAAAGCCCCTCTCTCTTGCTTGATCTTAATTACCCCTCAAACCCTTTAAATATTTAACGGTTTCTTTTGGTTTTAATGAATTAAAAAAATAACTTGCCGTTGCCAAAATATTGGCTCCAGCCTTAACAGCCTCTGGAGCTGTTAATTCGTTAATCCCCCCATCAACAGCAATATCCTTATCAAAAACTTCTCTAAGTTGCTGAATCTTTGGTAGGGCAACTGGCATAAACTTTTGCTTTGCAAAACCAGGATTAACTGACATTATAAGTATACCATCAATTTTATCTAAAAGCGGCTGAATACACAAAGAACTTCCCGGATTTAACACTATAAAAACTTTCTTCCCTTTTTGTTTTATCTTTTCTATATCTTTTCGGGCTTGCTCAATATTAACCGAATCAACTTTCCTAGTGTGTCCATCAAGCTCTCTTGCAAGATGACCAGGTGACGCATAACATTCTGCATGTAAAGAAATCACGTCTGCTCCAGCATCCAGAAATGACTCAATATACATTCCTGGATTTTCAATCATCAAATGCGCTTCAATAGGAAGCTTTGTGACAGGACGAATAGCCTCTACTATCAATGGGCCAATCGTAATATTAGGAACGAAATGGCCATCCATAACATCTATATGGAGCATATCAACGCCAGCCTCCTCACATTTATGAATATCCTTTTCTAAATTCATAAAATCAGCGCAGAGAATACTTACGTTCACTTTTAATTCTTGATTCATCTTTTCCTCATCTAAAATAATTTTAATTTTGTGTCTTAACTTTCAACTCTTGATAAAGATAATAGCTAAAAATTGTTGCATAAAGACTCATCAAAATCTTCATGACTTCTTTAATAAATGAGCCTACCAATGGAATTATTCCAATCAAAGATGCAACAATAAAAACAAGAAGAGAAGCTCCAATCAAAGAAAAGAATTTTACTAAAAAATCATTTAAATTTGACTTGATAACTTCCTTACTATGAATCAGCGCTTCCGTTCCATTTTTTCCATCAATCACAACAGAAAATTGGGCAAAAGAATACAAAACTCCAAAAATTAATCCGGGAATAATAAAAAGAAACGACCACAAAACGACCTTAACAAAAACAATGATTGAAACAATTGCAAAAGGTTTAAATACCTCGCGAGAAGCTTCATACGCCTCAAAAGGTTTAAGGCTGTTGCCAGAATCAGCAGACTGTATTGATTTAATAAAAGCTATAGAATATAGAAACGCTAGTACGCTAACAGCTACCATAGAAGCGACTCCTATAAAACCTGATAATGCCTGTAAGCCTCCACCGGAAGAATTAAGAAAAGAAAAAACAACACTCGCAAAAACAAGTATTAAGACAACTGGCACAAAAAAGATAACAAAAATTCCCAAAAAGTTTTTTAAATTCCCAACAAATAATTCATAGCTTTTCTTAAAAAGAAACGAAACAGCAT
>JAOZRJ010000001.1:1837-31874 GCA_029931885.1 Candidatus Omnitrophota bacterium
CATAAGTCCTGCTCCTTTCACTAGTTAATAATATTTAAAAGTATTATACCTCATCTATAAAACTCTTACCACTCTTAGAAAATAAAATGAAGACAGAAACAATATGTGTTGTCCTCGCTTATTATTTTCTTAACGCTGCAATTATTCCTTTTCACTCTCCGTGGCGAAACTAAAAATATTACTACCGGCAATCACAAGCCTCATAAATTCGCTGAAACTCTGTATTGAACGTAATCTTTTAAAAAGATAAGAAGGTCGAAAATAAATAGCACGATAAGCTTTCTTTATCCATGCTTCTAATTCTTCTTTTTTTAAATTAGTAAAACTTTCATTAAAAAATCCCTTAATATGCAATTTATCCATGCTGGCATCAGTACCATCTTGAATCTCAGGATGCTTAATCGCAACTTCAGCAAAAAGCTCTGTTCCAGGATAAGGCGTATGAATACCAAAAGACACAAAGGTGGGATCTATCTCCTTAATAAACGCTAATGTTTTTTCAATTGTCTGATTGGTTTCCCCCGGGCAACCTAACATCACATGCGCATGCGAATCAATTCGAAGTTCATGACAAATCGCAAAGGCTTGACGGGTTTGCTCTACTGTAATACCTTTTCTGATATTTTCTAAAATTTCTTGATTGCCTGACTCAACACCAAATTTAACTAAATGACACCCCGCTCGCTTCATGAGAGTCAAATCTTCCTTATCGATCATATCGACGCGAGCATTACAAATCCACGTGAGGTCAAGTCCTTGCAAAAAAATCCCTTCACAAATTTCTCTATTACGTTCTTTATAGGCGCTAAATGTTTCATCACGGAAAAAAATCTCTTTATATCCTCTGTCACTTAAAATCTTTAATTCTCGAAGCACGCTTTCTGCGCTACGATACCGAATTTTTTTACCGTAAAAAGAAGGCACCGTACAAAAATTGCATCGCGCAGGACACCCACGAGACGTCTGCATCGTAGTATACGGCATACGCTTAATTACTGGATTAAAATAATCAACTTTTTCTGGCAAAAGATCCCTATCCGGCATAGGTAATTCATCTAAATTCTCAATAAAAGGACAAACATCATTGAAAATAACATCTTCTTTTTCTCTGTAACCGATACCTTTAACCTCCTTCAACTCTTTTCCTTTTTCAATGGCATTAACCAAATTTCGTAAAATAAACTCAGGCTCACGCCTCACAATAATATCCACGCATTCTTCTCGCAAACAATGTTTCGCCATAAAGGTCGGATGTGATCCAAACAAAACGGATACAATTGCCGGATTAATTATTTTTATTTCTTTTAAAAAATTAACATCGGCCTGAAAGCTGTTAGTGGACGAAAGGATAGCCACGACTTTAAAATCCTTAAATCTCTGCTTAACTCTTTTGTATTGCTCCTCATCAACAGAGCCGTCAAGGAATGTAACATGATGACCATCTTGTTTAAGAACGGTTGCCGCATATAAAAGATTTAACGGTGGCATTTGCATGCCGCCGATACGTTTTCCACCACACCAGCAACCATAAATAAGATCACGAACAATATTTTTTATCTTCTGGCTTGGAGGATTTAGGACAAGAACATTCATTTTGTTTTTTTCCTTTGAAAAGGAACTAATAGAACGCTTCGCGTAAAAGCCCAGGCATTCTGAACAAAAGCCCTTAAGCCTGCCCGCTTAAAATTATACCAAATACGTGCCGGTCGAAAATAAAACATTCTGAAGGCTTTACGCTGTAATTTTACCAAATCTGCTTGCGACAAATCATTAACCTCAATAACGGCATCACCATAGCGTCTGTACTCTGAAAAATCATCTGTTAAAAGCCGTATACCGTATTGCCCCTTCTTAGCCATTTCATAAAGCTCTGTTCCAGGATACGGGGTGGCAATGTTCACATACATCTGATCACAATCTTTAAGAGAGCACGCAAATCGAATAGTCTCCATGGCTGTTTGATACGTCTCTCCAGGATTGCCAAGAATAATCGAGCCTCGAGTCTCAAGGCCGACTTTTTTGGCAAGCCTATAAGCCTCAGGGTAAGCCTCTAAAGGAATTCCTTTCTTTATTATCCTTGCAATATCTTTATTAGCACTCTCAATACCAAAGGAGACGCGCACAAAACCTGCCTCTCGCATTAATTTTAAAATATCATAATCAACCGTATTTGCACGTGTCCACCCTTCCCATGTAATATCTAACTTACGGTCTTTCAGTCCACGACAAAGGGCTCGCACGCGATCATGATCCAAAGTTAAAGTATCATCAATAAATGAAAAATGACTAATACCAAACTCACGAACAACCATTTCAATCTCATCAAGAACATTAACAATGCTGCGCTTACGTACCTTGCGACCAAAAACAGTATGCGCTGAACAAAAATTACATAAAAACGGACACCCACGGCTCGTCATTAATGTAGTAAACTTGACAATACCCTTACCTGGCACACTCCAGATGTATTTATTTAATGATAACTTCTCACGCGCTGGAAAAGGTACAGAATCCAAATCCTCAATTAGCAAAACCGGATCACTAGCAACAACCTTATCATTGCGATCCCGATAAATAATGCCTCGTGCTTCTAAGGGCTCTATCTTTTTTTCAATAATTTGAATAAGTTTGCTAATGGTCTGCTCTGCCTCACCGTAAAGGCAAAAATCAATGCAAGGGTTTTGCTCTAAAATTTTATTCAAAACAACGGTGCTGTGCGGACCTCCTAAAAAAATAGAAATTGTCGAAAAATTCTGTTTAATACACTCAGCTATTTTCTGAACAATATGATAAACAGGTGTTGTGGCCGTAAGCCCTACAGCCTGAGGTGAAAATGCGCGTACCTGCTCAACAAGATCATCAATAGTTTGATTATCAGCCTCAGCGTCTATAATCTTTGTCTGATGCCCGTCTCTTTCCAACACAGACGCTAAATAACATAAGCCTAAAGGCGGATAATTATTGCCAACTTTTGCGGCATGTCGATAATTACCGTAAACGTCGGACCATGGAGGAGAAATAAAAAGAATCTTCATTTACGATGAATCTTCGATAAAATCTTCCGAAGAAAAATAGACTTTCTGATTAAAATAAGACATAAAATCAGCTAAAAGACCAAAAATAAACACTTGAATAGAGAAACCAATCAAAAAAACTCCAATAGTCAAAGAAGGGCGGTTACCTGTCTGACCTAATCCTAGTTTCATGTACGCGACATAACTGACGAGAAAAAACCCAACAAGAAATGATGTAAGGCTAATGCGGCCTAAAAAATGCATGGGTTTTCGAAGGTATCCTGTAACAAAAATCGCACTTAAAAAATCAAATAATCCTGCTAAATAACGACCCAGCCCATATTTACTTTTTCCAAATGTGCGTTTTCGATGATGAACAGCAATTTCCTTTATTTTAAAACCATAACTTTGAACGAGTATTGGAATAAAACGATGAAATTCCCCATAAACATGAATAGTCTTAACAACTTTTTGTTTATAAGCCTTAAACCCGCAATTAAAATCATGAATCTTAAGACCGCTGGCCATGCCTACAATCCAATTAAAAAAGGCGGATGCAATTCTTTTCTCAAGAGGATCTTGCCTTTCCTTCTTCCACCCGCAAACTAAATCTGCTCCCTTATTAATTTCCTCAATAAAACGCGGAATTTCCTTAGGATCATCCTGTAAATCAGAATCCATTGTCAAAATAATATCCCCTTTAGCTTTCTGAAACCCAATCGCAAGCGCCATAGATTTACCAAAATTGCGTCGAAGACGGATCATTTCAAAATGAGGATCTTTTCTTTGCAAATCTTCAAGCATCTGTCCTGTTTCATCCGTAGAGCCGTCATCAATGAAAAGGATTTCGTAGTCTTGATTTAGCGCTTCTAAAGCTTGACTAATCTCCTGATAAAATTGCGACAAACTTTCGGATTCATTAAAAATAGGGATAACTAAAGATATTATTGTCATAGAAGATTTATTATATCAAAAAAGCTATCTCAAATCTAAAAATTCTTACAAAGACTGTTTTCTCGAAGTCATATTGGAAATATCAAGAACAAAATTTTTTCCATTGTGAATAATTAAAACCTTTTCTCCTAAAGACCAAAACACCCAATCTGGATGCTTAAAATTCTGAGTAATTTTTTCAATATCTTCCTCTAATAAAAATGGAGTATTTAACGCATATACTGGGCAAACACACGGAAAATCAATATTCATTCGCCGATACCCATACATATTGCTTAAAACAACAACTTTTTTATCTAAAGGTAAATATTGATTTAAGATTCTTCGTACCCCTTTATGCTCACTATCCATATTAGTTGAGTTGGCATAACTTTCCTGAGCAACAAGAAAGCTCATGAAAAAAAAGAAAACTACAAAAAATACAAATAACCACTGATAAATTTTAAAATTTCTCTTCTCTGAAACCATCCGCAGAAAAGCCTGGACAATAAACAGAATAAAAAAAGGATAAAGATATGCCATCATACGAATTCCGGTCCAGTTATAAGTTTTGAAGAAAATCATAAGACAAATATACTGCAGGACAAAAATAGGAATAATAACCTGATAGAGCCTTTTTCCATTATCGGAAAGAGCTCGATAGCTGAAAATCCCTAAGCCAACAATCATCCAGCTACTTGCTTTAACAATATAACATGGCTGAGATAATTGTTCCGAGAAAATATCTTTAAAATTACTGAAAAAATTCTGGATCAGGAAAACACCAGCCTTCTGAAATTGACCATTCCTAAGATACTTAAAAACTATTTCATGTGGGACAAAAGGATATCCCATTTTCCATCGCTCAATAAACCAATAAACAAAAAAATAAGTTACTGTAAACAAAACCAAATATATTATAGCCTTTTTCCACTTTTTCTTTTTTATAATAAAAAAGAAAAAAACAGGCAGAATAAAGACAGCTGTTTGGCGTGTTAAATAACAAACCCAAAACCAAAAAACCACAAATACAAAATACGCCAAAGAAAAATGCTTTGGAGGATCATAAAAAAACATTATCCAAATCAAAATAAAAAAACAAAAAATAACCAAAATATCAGCCATCATCAAGCGGGCTAAAAAATTTACAATTGGAAGACTCGCAAACAATAGAATTGCAAACCAGACCTCTTTCTTAAAGCTTAAGACACGAACGCTGAACTGATAAAAGCAAAACAAAAACATTGTTAACACAAAGAAATTTAAATAAAGATAAAAACCTTCCTGAAACCCAAAAACTTTATAAATGCTTCCTAAAAGTCCAACATAAGTCAAATGCCTAGGAGGAAGAAATGGTGGAGCTTGCTCTAAAAGGCTTTCATAAATATAAAAATTCATAAAAAAAGACGAGCTCTTAAAAAAATGATGCGCTTGAGAAAGATAAATGCACTCATCGCTATACGCTGCTTTTTTCACCGAATAATGCGACAACCAAATGAACCATACTGCCAAAATAAGGAATATAATCAAACATTTTAAAATAATTTTTCTTTTGCGAAGGAAGGTAAAATTAGAAGGAAAGAATGTCATATTCTTATTTTTAGTAAAAGAGGCTATTATGTTTAATTATAACGAAATTAAATATTACATGATAAAAAAATTTAAAACTTCTCCGACCAAAATATTTATAAATTAATGCGCGAGGTGGGACTTGAACCCACACGAGTTACCTCACACGCCCCTCAAGCGTGCGCGTATACCAATTCCGCCACCCGCGCATAAGTTTTATTATAGCGGTTCTTTAAAAATTTTCAATTTGATTAGTTTTATATATTACGAAAAAATTATTTTCTAGAGATTCTAAAACTTTCTCATGTCAATAATTAAAGTAGGCTCTTTAAAATCAGCCGATGTTTTTTCCTCCTGCCCGAAATCAACAATAATTTGATAAACAAGTTTTTTATTTTTATCTTCTTTTAGAGTAAAAACGTAAGATATCTTTCCAGTTTTATGATCAATGTCAATATGATAAAGATTAAGTTTCTCACTGACAGCTTCTCGAACTACGCACGAAACAAGTCCAAAAATACTATGCCCGTAAAAGGTTGTTAGGCCCCCATATTCATCTCCCCTTTGATCACCATCCTCTTGATCTGGTTGAATAATATATATTCTTTTATATTTATTCATCTTCAAAGGATCAAAAGCATTCATAACAAAGCGTAGCTCTTTTGAGCTTGGGGTAACGCGGTATTTCAATACCGTCTGATTGGCCTGAGCAATTCCCAATAAATTAAACCCTAATAAAATGGCTATAAAGATTGTTCTTCTCTTCAAGGAATAAAACAATTGAACATACTGATTAATGGCCCAAGCCAGAATAAAGACAACCAAAGCCGCAAGCCCCATATAGCAACGGTAAAAGGGAATATTCTGAGGAATCACCAAATTCGGCAAAGCGCTTAAAAAAACAAGCGAAAAGATAACAGAGATTTTTAAAGCCACTCCAGCCCAACATTGTTTTTCTTTTTGTTTGAAAAACTTTATCAAAACTAGCACTACTGCACCTAAAACAAACAGCCCTGCAATCGCAGGATACAATACATTGGGAAAAATATTCCAGAAATTTAATATGTTAAAAACAGGCTCTTTAAAAAACCATCCTATCTTTCCAATATAATCAGCAGTAATTGCACACGGATTATAATCATATAGATTGTACTGTGTAAAAGATTCTTTAATAAACTGCAAAATGCCTCGATAAAAAAGAAGCCCTAAGAAAGCCGGCAAAAAAAGATTAACAACCTTCCTTCTCGTAACTTCAAAAGGTTCTGAAGAAGAAAACAAAAGTACAAACCCCGCAAGTGCCCAATAAAACATTGCCCCGGGCTGGAAAACAGATAACGCCCCTATAAACAATAAAATGCTCCCAAAAAATGGCAACGAAAGAAATCTCTTTCGTAAACAACCATCTAAAGAAATACGATCAGCTACCATAGCCGCCCATATTGCAAATAAAATAGAGACCGGATGATACGCCATTCCCGCACGAGAAACCATAACTTGAAAAACAGGTAAGGTAAAAATAACAAAAGATAACAAAAAAGAAATGGTAGAGGAGGCTGTCCTTTTCCTTATCCATATGCTCAAAAAGAAACCGCACAAGCTTAGTTGGAAAACAGTTAGAAGCCGAACAACGTTCAAATCACTTATTGAATCGACTAACAAACTTATTCCGATTGTTAAAAAAATACCGATAAATCTTCCCATGGCCAAAGCAAATAAAGTTCCTGGCGGTTCAAAATGCTGAGGACTTCTTAAAAAGAATACAACATCATCATGAAAAACATAATAAGAACTTATAGTGGGCCAATAGGCTATGGATAAAAATAAAAGAAAGGCTAAAAAAATTCCAATATTCTGAAGAATCTTTGTTTTTGCCATGTTATCTTTCTTATTTTGCAATTAAAGAAGCTGCTATAAATTACTAAAATTTGGTAAAGGATGATAAATCATAATTTATAAATTATTTTTGGTATTTGTTTGTAACAGGAAATCTTTTGTCACCCCCAAAAGCCTTAGGAGTTATCTTAACTCCCAAAGGAGCTTGCCGACGCTTATATTCCATACAATCTACCATCGTTACAATTTTATTAATTAATTTCTTATTATATTTTTTACTTTTAACATCTCTCAAACTCTGATCCCCTTCAACATAAGCCTCAAGAATAGGATCTAAAACATTATACGGCGGCAACGTGTCTTGATCTTTTTGATTCTTCTTCAATTCAGCCGTCGGAGCTCTATTAAGAATGCTTTTCGGGATACAAGCCTTTTTTTCCTTCTTATTTCGATATTTAACAAGATCATAAACTTCTGTTTTCGGAATATCTTTAATGGCTGCAAAGCCTCCAGCCATATCACCGTAAAGGGTACAATAACCAACAGCAATCTCGCTTTTATTTCCTGTTGTCAAAACAAGATGCCCAAATTTATTAGACAATGCCATAAGAATATTGCCTCGAATACGAGCTTGTAAATTCTCCTCCGCTAAATTAACTTTCGTATTCTTAAAACAAGGTTTCATTGTCTCTGTATAGAGCTTAAAAATATTTTTAATAGAAATCTCTTTAAAATTAATTCCTAAATTCTTTGCTAATCTCTTTGCATCAGATCGTGTTGCCTTGGATGTGTATTGAGACGGCATAGAAACACCTAAAACATTTTCTTTGCCTATTGCATCGCAGGCAATAGCCGCAACAAGCGCAGAATCAATTCCTCCACTAATGCCAAGAACAATTCTTTTAAAACCATTCTTAAGAATATAATCTTTTGTTCCTAAAACTAAAGCCTGATAAATTTCCTTATTTTTATCAAATCTTTTTTCTTGCTTATGTCGAATATAAAGCTTCTCTGAAGATATAAACGTTTTTGCAATCTGTACTTTCTTAATATTTTTTACACGCTTGCTCTTTACTTTTTTACAAAAAGAAACATCTGCAATAACTAAATCTTCTTTAAATTGCTTGCCGCAAGCAACCCTTCTCCCCCTGGAATCTAAAATAATGCTTGCTCCATCAAACACTAATTCATCCTGACCTCCGACGAGGTTACAATAACAAATAGATACATTTAATTTTCTAGCCCTTTTAGACAAAACAGATTCTCTCTGGTAAACCTTTTCACATTGATAAGGCGAAGCAGAAAGATTTAACAAAACTTGCGCTCCGGCTTTTGCCTGATCTGAACATGGACCTTTTTCTTCCCAAATATCTTCACAAATGCTCACCCCAAAAGAAACCCCATCAATTTCAAAAATCATATTTTCCATACCTTCAGAAAAATATCTTTTTTCGTCAAAAACCCCATAATTCACAAGACAATTCTTTCGATAAATTTGAACAATCTTTTTATTAGCAATAATAGCTGCGGCATTATAAAGGTTTCCTTGTTTATCACAATCAATAAATCCAACAATACCAACAATCCCTTTAATATCTTTAGCTAATGAATTTAAAATCTTTAAATTATCTTCGACAAAATGTTTCTTTAAAACAAGATCTTCTGGAGGATAACCTGTAATAGCAAGCTCTGGAAAAACAACAATATCGCAATCTGCCTGCTTAGCTGTCTCAACAAATGATAAAATCTTATTACCATTCTCTGCAAGACTGCCAACCGTTACGTTTATTTGAGCCAATGCAACTCTTGTTGTTTTCATCATTTCTTACCTATTTTTATATAAACCTATTTTAAAAATACCTTTAATGATTTATTTAAAACATAAATAACATTTCAGCATACGACGGAAGTGGCCAAATATCTGTCGGCACCAACCCTTCTAACGCATCAATTGGCTTACGCAATTTTTCCATTGCTTCCTTAGTTTTTATTCCGTTTTTCTTTGCAATTACATTCTCTAACTTATCAATCTCTACTAAAGCCGCTTCTAATTGTTTAGTAATTTCTTTAAGCAATTTACGAGAAGCTGCTGATCTTGTCTTGTTAATAGTCTCAACTGCTCTAATTGTCTCAGCCAGCTGATCTTGATATTCAATCACAACTGGTAAAATCATGGTCTTTGCCATATCGGCGGCAAGCCGACCTTCAAAATCAAGAATTGTCTCATATATTTCTTTATAAACTTCATATCGAGAAATCAACTCCTTCTTAGTTAAAACTTTTTGCCTTTCAAATAAAGCTAAAATTTCAGGTTTTTTCAAAGCTTCTAAAGCCTCTGGAGTATTTTTAAAATTCGGAAGGCCCCTCTTTTTAGCTTCCTTTACCCATGACTCTGTATAATTATCACCATTAAAAATAACTCTCTTATGTTTTTTAATAATATCCTTTAAAAGATTCTGAATAGATATATTAAAATCTTTTTTTACCTTTTTATCTGCCTCTAGCGTTGCACAAATTTCAGATAAAACATCAGCAACAATTGTATTTAAAACAATGTTTGGTCCTGCCAAATTTGCATTCGATCCAACAGCGCGAAACTCAAATTTAGCCCCAGTGAATGCAAAAGGAGAGGTTCTATTGCGATCTGTTGCATCTCTTGGTAGCATTGGCAAAGAATCCACACCAATTACTAAAACTCCTCCTTTTTTTGAAGTTTTTGCCCCACCTTTTTCTATTTGCTCAATAATATCCGAAAGCTGACCGCCTAAGAAAATAGATATAATCGCTGGAGGTGCTTCGTGCGATCCCAAGCGATGATCGTTTCCAGCAGAAGCGATAGAGGCTCTAAGCATTCCGGCATATTTATCAACAGCTTTAATAACTGCGCAGAGCATGACTAAAAATTTCGCATTCTCATGAGGATTATCTCCGGGCGCCAACCAGTTCTTTCCATCCGGACCAACAACAGACCAATTGTTATGCTTACCGGAACCGTTTACGCCAGCAAAAGGTTTTTCATGTAAAAGGCAAACAAAACCATGTTTTTCTGCTACCTTTTGAGCAATTTCCATACAAATCATATTATGATCAACAGCTAAATTAAGATTTTCAAAAACAGGAGCTAACTCATACTGCGCAGGCGCAACCTCATTATGTCGCGTCTTTGCAGGAATACCTAATCGCCACATCTCTCGGTCAAACTCTTCCATAAAACCCATAATTCGTCTTTTAATAGCTCCAAAATAATGATCAGACATCTGTTGATGTTTTGCTGGCTCTTTACCAAAAAGCGTTCGCCCTGTCTGCACAAGATCAATTCTTTGATAATAATAATCCCTATCAATCAAAAAATATTCTTGCTCTCCACCAAGTGTTGGATAAGATTGTTTTCCTTTTGAATTAATTCCGAATAGTTTTCCTAATCGACATACCTGCTTTGACAACACTTTCATAGAACGCAGGAGAGGAGTCTTTTTATCTAAGGACTCTCCATGCCACCCAACAAAATATGTCGGAATACAAAGTGTTGCACTCTTAGGCCCTTCTTTAATAAAGGCAGGGCTTGTTGGGTCCCATCCAGTATAACCACGAGCCTCAAAAGTTGGACGAAGACCTCCTGATGGAAAACTAGATGCATCTGGTTCTCCCTGAATTAATTCTTTTCCAGAAAACTTTAAAATGACTCCTCCTTCTCCATCTGGAGAAATAAAAGAATCATGTTTTTCTGCTGTTGCCCCAGTTAATGGCTGAAACCAATGCGTAAAATGAGTCGCTCCCTTAGAAACAGCCCAAGTTTTCATTGCATCAGCAACCTCATCTGCAATCGATGGGTCTAAAGTCCCTCCTAACTGGATAGTGGTACTCAAAGATTTATGTGCTTTTTCTGATAAATAATTACGCATAACTTTTAAACTAAAAACATTTTCTCCAAAAAAGTCTGCTACCGTCTCTATTTTCTTGCTTGATTTCTCTTTCATCTCTTTCTCCTCATTTAAAAACCATAATTCAAATTATTTTCTATTAAGCTCTTGCATGTTTCTTTCCTAAATAAAAAATCCAGCATAATTCTTTTTGAGAATAGCGCCAGACGTCATTGCCCTTAAAACAAAAACCCCCTCGACCCATCATTAGATCAAGAGGACTTCGTTGCCCAAACCACAATTTAAAGATACAATTAATCATTATTTTTGTCAAATATTTTTTAAAAAACACTTTTTAGAGGTCTCCAATTAAAATAATCGATTCTGAAATCTCTTTCATCGTCCGACAAGAATCCATACTCTTTTTATGAATCAATTTATGTGCATCCTCCTCACCTAACCCTTGCCTTCTCATTAAAAGACCTTTTGCGCGCTCTACAACTTTTCGAGTCTCTAAGGCCTCTTTGGCCTTAAGCGCCTCTTCCATTAATTTTGTATTTTCAACAGCTACTGCTGCTTGATTAGCAACCATTTGCAAAACATCAACTTCTTCTCCGCTAAACACATGTGAATCTTTTGTATAAACATTAATAACCCCTATAATTCTATCTTTAACAATCATTGGAACCGACAACATAGAACTCAAGCCTTCCTTATCCGCAAGATCTCTATACGCATATTTCTTTTCCTTGCGTACATCAAAATACATTTTGGCTTTTTTAGCTTTCACAGCCTCTCCGCTTAAAGATCTATCAACCTTCACATTAGATTTTTCCTTATATTCTTCACTCAATGATTGCGTTGCCTTAATCGAAAGCTCTTTTTTCTTTTCATCTAAAAACATAATCGAACAAATCTTAGAATCCAACATTTCTGCTGTAACAACAACAATCAGATTTAAGATTTCATCCAAATAACTTTCTGAAGTGATGGATTGGCTAACCTTCATCATCTTATCGAACTGAATGGCTTTCTTTTTTGCTTCTTCATAAAGACAAGCATTCTCTATCACACCGCTAACCTGTTTGGCTATTATCGAAAGTAAATTTACAGTACTAGCTGAATATTCATTTGATTTCTTATTCTGAATGTTGATAACCCCGCTCACGCTTCCTTTATAAAGAATAGGAACAGAAAGAAAAGCTTCATATTTATCTTCGGGTAAAATATCAAAATTCTTAAATCGTAAGTCCTGATAAGCGCTTTTTGTAATATGAACAGCCTTATTCTCCTTCGCAACCCATCCTGTAATACCTTCCCCTATTTTTAGGGTTATACTTCCTAATTCTTTTTTGTGTGGTGTTTTTGACGCCATCAGGGTAAGAATTTTTTTCTTGTCATTAAAAAGATATATTAAGACAGAATCTGCTTTTGTGATCTTGCTCACAATTTTAACTACTTCTGACAAAATAAACGTTAAATCAAAATCAGAACTTGTCAAATCAACAATTTTACGCAAAAATTGCATTTCTTGAGCTTGACTTATTTGCGTTTTCTTCTTTTTATATTTTGTCATTTATTCCCTATATCCTTATAATTATGAAATATTAAGCTATATTCTATCATAAAAAAAGAAAAATACGAATCCGGTAAAGCCTTCTCCAGGCTTTTCTCTACCCTTGAATTATTTTTAAAAACGCGATAGAATACACTTATGCCTACCAAAGAAACCAGAAAAAGAATTCTTATTATTGATGATGATCCTGTCCAAACCAAACTTCTAGAAAAAAGGCTCCCAGAAAATGGATATGCAGTCTTAACAGCAACAAAAGCAGCTAACGGCCTTCAATTAGCTATGGACAAATACCCTGATCTCATTATCTTAGATGTAATGATGCCTATCATTAATGGCTACAATCTCTGCCAACTTCTTAAAAAAGAAGAAAAACATAAAACTATCCCAATTATTCTTTTAACCTCAAGAGATAAAGAAAAAGATATTGCAATCGGACATGATGTTGGCGCCGATGACTATCTTGTCAAGCCTGTCAATTTACCTGTCTTATTAGAAAAAATTAGAAGTCTTATTAAAAATTAATTTATTTGCGATCAAAAAAAGGATTTTTTGATGTTGCACTTAAAGGAATTGCATAAGCAACTTTTACTCCATTACCTAAAACTCCCATTGCAAGAGCTGCTTGTCCAGCTGTATACATAATACGATTATCAATCCGATTATTAGCTGCAACACTAACTGCCGACCCAACAGCAATGCCTAAATCCCCTGTATTAAAAACACAAGGAATATCTTTATGTTGGTCTTTTTCTGCACAATTCTTGAATCCACACATTCCGCATTTTTTTAATCCTAAAGACTTTATCTTCGTGCCAAGAAAAACAACCGCATGAGACTTTAAAATATTATCTGCATCACGTGTAAACGCAGCGGCCTCATATTGTTTTCCCATTTCGTGCATCTTTTCAGAAATCTTTTTAATATCTTCTTTCTCAGCAATATAAAAAACAAACGTATCTGCCCCTCGTCCCTTAGGAGCTGTACGTGCAGCTAAAACCATTTTCTTTGCTATTTCCTTTAAAGTTTCTTCTTTTATTTGATCTTCATTAATCATAAACACTCTCCTTAAGTTAATAAAAATAATATAGCTTATTATATGCGAAACACTTCATTTTTGCATATTTTTTCTTTGGCTTTACCTCTTTATCCATGTAAAATGAATATCACATGGACCAAACAAATATCACAATTATCGGAGCTGGAGCTATCGGCCTTGCCACAAGCTTTACTCTTTCTAAAACGCATAAAGATATCTTAGTTGTTGAACAACATGATTCTTTTGGAAGAGAAACAAGCTCTCGTAATTCTGAAGTCATCCACGCCGGAATTTACTATCCAAAAGACTCTTTAAAAGCTAAATCATGCATCAAAGGAAAAAGCCTTCTCTACGATCTCTGCAATCAGCACAATATTCCACATAAAAAGGTTGGAAAGCTTATTGTTTCATGCAACGACGAAGAGTCGAAAAAACTTGAAATAATAAAAGGAAATGCTTTTGAAAATGGAATCAAAAATTTACGCTTTCTAGGCTCGAAAGAATTTACTCAATTAGAGCCTAATATTAAAGCTCAAAAAGCCCTATTTTGCCCTGATACAGGAATCATTGATTCTCACCAATTAATGAAATTTTTCTATGAGAAATCAAAACAACAAGATGTTGATTTTGCTTTTAACATTAAAGTAATTTCAATAGAAAAACTTTCTTCTCACTACAAGGTAACCGTACAAGAACCATCTGGCGAACCTTTTTCCTTTGAAACAAAAATCATTATTAATGCCGCTGGACTTTTCTCAGATAAAATCGCACAAATGATTGGAATAAATATTCTTAAAAATCGCTATAAAATTCACTATAGTAAAGGGCAATACTTTCGCTTAGCAAATCCTAAAAAATTCTCAATAAACCATCTTATCTATCCCCCGCCAAGTAAAACAGATTTAGGCATCCATGTTACGCCAGATCTAGCAGGAGGTTTACGTCTTGGGCCAGATGCCGAATATGTTGATAATATCAGCTATACGTTAGATGAAAATGATAAAGAGAAATTTCTTCTTTCTGTTTCCAGATTTCTAAAAAACCTTTCCGCAGAAGATCTCATTCCAGATACCGTCGGTATGCGTGCAAAACTTCAGGCCCCGCAAGAAGATTTCAGAGATTTTATTATTTCTGAAGAAAAAGAAAAAGGTTTTGAGAATTTTATTAATTTATTAGGAATTGAATCGCCAGGGCTAACTTCCTGCCTGGCTATTGCTCAGATGGTAGAAAACTTTTTATAATCGTTCAACCGCCATTGCTACAGCGCCACCGCCTCCAAAACAAACCGTAACTAATCCGATTTTCTTTTTTCTATCTTCTAATGCACAAATAAGGGTTACTAACATACGGGCAGCTGTTGAACCTAAAGGATGTCCTAAGGCAATGTCACCGCCAAAAATATTCATTTTCTCATCAGGGATTCTTAATTTCTGTTGTGTCAAAATTGCCTGCGAAGCAAAAGACTCTCCGACTTCAAAGAGATCAATGTCTTGAATCTCTAAACCGCTATTTTTTAGACAAGTTTCAACAGCGATCATTGCCCCCTCAAAAGAATCTTTGGGATCAAGAGCAATAGATGCATATCCTAAAACTCTTGCTTTAGGTTTTAGCTGATCATTCTTTACTACACAATCTGTTGCCAAAAGCACAGCTGCTGCGGCATCACCAGGAACCGATGAATTACCCGCTGTAATCGTTCCATTCTCTTTAAACGCAGACGGAAGCTTTCCCATTTTCTCTAAATTAATATTTTTTCGTGGGCGCTCATCCTGCACAAGCAAAGAACCATCTTTCTTTTTAACGCTAAGAATTTCTTTATCAAACTTTCCTTCAGCCTGAGCTTTCAAAGCTTTTTGATGACTTTCAAATGCAAAAATATCTTGGGCTTGCCGTGAAATCTTAAACTTTTCTGCTAATTGTTCGGCTAACTCACCCATATGCTGATCGCTCATGCCACACCAAAGCCCATCTAAAACAAGACTATCAATAGGCTCTTTATCTCTTTTAAAGATTTGAGGACAATATGACGCACTCTCAACTCCTCCAGCAATAATATAACTGACATTATCACAAACCATGGCTTGAGCTGCCATGATAATTGATTGAAGGCCGGAGCCACATACACTGTTGACAAGAAATGCTGGTGTTTTAATATCTAGACAAGATAATGAAACGGCATGACGAGCTAAATTTTGACCTGTTCCAGAAGAAACAGTGTTGCCAAGGATTATTTGATTAATGTGATTTTTTACAGATGTGTTTCGATCTAAAATACCGTCAATCGTAATAGCAGCTAAGTCCGCAGCTGTAAACTCTTTAAGTCCTTTAAAAGTGCGTCCAATGGGAGTTCGGGCAACATCAACAATATAGATATCTTTTACTTCTCGCCCTATTTTCATTTCTTTAAAGAAATAATATTTTCTTTGCCTGCTATCAATTTATGTTTTTCTTCATTAATAACAATAAAAATCTCAAAATGATGCTGAAGAGAAATTTTCTTTACTAAATCTGCCCTTACCGTAACTTTTTCATTTGTAATTTCTATACGAAACCAAATATCACGATAACGAACATGAAATTTCATACGCGTCCATTGATCAGGAAGCTTTGGATCAATAGAAATGCTATCATCTTGAATGCTAAGTCCGGCAAAACAACGCATAACTAAATCCAACGTTCCCCCCATAACACCGCAATGAATTCCTTCTTGAGTAGTGCCCCCTTGTGTATCATAAATATCACTTCGAAGCGCACTTAAAAAATGATCCATAGCCAAATCTTCATAGCCAATACGCTTAGCTAAATACGAATGAACAACACGGCTTAGCGTTGACCCATGAGAAGTCCTTTGAACATAATAATCGTAATTCTTACGGAACATATCTTTATCGAATGAATATCCCAGCTCATTAAATATTTTTTCAATTTCCCCATCATTTAAAAGATAAAACGTCATTAATGTATCTGCTTGTTTCGCAACTTTATAATCATCCGGAGACAAACCTTCTGCTTTTAAAATTCGATCAATTCTATGAATATTATCATATTTAGATCTATACTCTTCCCAATTCAATTCTTTTAGATTCATGTATCCTTCAAATTGATGAATAATTCCGTCCTTTCCCATCGGAATTGTCATCTTCTTTGAAATATCTCTCCATCGCTCTACCTCTGCAGGATTGACATCAATCTTCAGAAGCAATGCTTGTCTCTCTTCCTCACTCATAGAATCCAACAAAAATAAAGCCTTTCCTAGAATCCAAACAACAAGAATATTTGTATAAGCGTTACTTTTTATTCCACCCTTTTCAGCCCCTGGATATTTCTCATGAAATTCATCCGGACCCATAACATCTTCAATATAATAACGTTTTTCTTTTTCATCAAATTTAGACAACCTCGACCAAAAATACGCAATCTCAAGAATCATTTCTGCGCCATAACGATCAAGAAAATCCTTATCTCCAGATGTATAATAATAAGTCCAGACGTTATACGCGACAGCTATAGAAACATGTCTCTGTAAGCAGCTATAATCCTCTCCCCACTTTCCGGATAAAGGATTCAAATGAACAACTTGCGTTGTTTCATTTCCAGCGCTCGCGCTTTGCCAAGGATACATCGCCCCCTTATATCCATTTTCTTTTGCGTATTGTTTTGCTGCATTTAATCGTCGATAGCGATACATCAGAAGCGCTCTTGTAATCTCCGGCGCACGTAAATTATAAAAAGGAAAGACATACAATTCATCCCAAAAGATATGCCCTCTATAAGCTTCTCCATGTAAACCCCTGGCCGGAAGACCAGCGTCAATTTCTTCATTATAGGTTGAAGCAACTTGCAAAAGATGAAAAGCGTGCAATCGTAATGCCAGCTGACAAAAATCATCGCCATCAATTTCAATATCAAACTTTTTCCACAAAGCCTTCCATCGAGCTGCATGTGGTTGATAAAGACCATCGAAATCTTCTATTTTTGAAACCATCTCTTGAGCCATCGCACAATTATCAACAACACCTTGATCCCTCGAAGTATACAAACTCATAACCTTTTCGACGGTATACCTTTTTCCCTGTGCGACATCAATAGTAAATTCCTTTAAAATCTTATCCCGTCCATGGGTCAACACGTTCATCTTAGGTTCAACTCTTTTACCCTCATGAAAAACAAGTGTTCGAACAGCTTCTGTCATCTCAACTTTAGATTGATTAGTCTGCATCTGAAGAAAAACGCCATCTTTGCCAAAACACCCTATAGAAACTGGCTCGAGATGCTTAGAGTTTAATTGCTTATAGCGTTCTACCCCTGCATTAATGATACGGCCATCAATTCCACTACGAACTGTAATTCTTCCATTATAATTTTCAGGCACAATCGTGCACCGAAGGGCTGCACAATTCGGATTGGACATGCTGACAATACGATAATTATTCATTGAAGTAATACGCCCTTTTTCATCTTGCCATCGTACACGCCTTAAAAGAACACCTTTACGCATATCTAATTCCATTTTCCAAGAAAGAATTTTTACTTTAAGACGATCAAACCATGGGCCGTTTTCGACTCGTAAATTCATCATTAACCAATTCGGACAATTAACAAAATCTTCATTAGGAACTTTACGCCCCGCAATGTCTGTTACAAGCTCATTATAAACTCCAGCGAGATATGTCCCCGGGTAATGAACCTTCGTTGCCACATTTTCCGGCACAGCACCGCGCGTTCCGAAATATCCGTTTCCGAGAGTACAGAGAGCTTCTCTTAAATTTTCCTCTTCGGGAACAAACTTATCATATGTGAGTTTCCAGGTATTCATTGGCTTAAATAAATTATAGATGGATAAAAATTTCTAAAACTTTTCGAACTTCGTCCGGGTCTTTGATCATGTATTCTGCTTCTGTGGGTCTCGATGCCGTAGCAACCAAAATGCCGAACCCTTCATCTTTAAGAGCACGAAAAGCATCTTCGTCCGTAGTGTCATCTCCAAGATAAACAGGGAGAATGTTTTTTTCTTCTTTTTCAAATATGCTAAGAATCCAATCAACTGCTTTTCCTTTATGCCAGTTAATTTTAGGGCGAATCTCAAAAACTTTTTTTCCGCTTGTTTTTCTGAGCATAGGATACTGACTCAACACATCGTCAACTTCCTTCTCAAATCGTAAAAAATCTTCATCAGAAACAAGCCGATAGTGCGCAGAAACCGTATACTTAACGTTTTCAATTAAAGCACCTTTGATATCTTTCACTTTCTCTGAAAGCTTTTGATGGACTTCATCAATAATAGGACGAATCTTTTTAGCCTCTTCATTAATCTTAACTTCACCCGACGGATAGTTGATTTCAAATCCATGGCTTCCAGCATAAAAAATACCATCAATCTTAACTTTACTACGTACATCATCTGTAGCACGTCCACTTACGATAGCCACTTTTACTTTTTTAGAAAGCTCGCTTACGGCAGCACGCATATCATCAGAAATAATTGCTAAATCCGGAGTTGCTACAATAGGCGTCAATGTTCCATCATAATCCAAAAACACAACTAATGTCTTTTCTTTTAGTCTTCCTTTTATTTCTTCAAGATGTTCAAAAAACTTTATTGGCATTTCTTTTTCTCCAACCATTCATCGATTTTTTGTGCGTTAACACCTTCAAAACTGGTAACAACAATATCCGCACCATTTTCTTTTAATTCTTTCTCATTATTTTCCCGTGCGACACCAATAACAAGTGCAAATTTACCATTTTGTCCAGCTTGAACCCCTGAAACAGCATCCTCAACAACAATCGAGCGATCAGGAGTACATCCTACATTTTCAGCAGCTCTTACAAAAATATCTCCTTCAGGTTTTCCTTTTAATCCAAGCTCAGCAGAAACAACACCATCAACTCTTGTTTCAAAAAGATCTTCTAACCCTGTTTTTTGTAAAATCAATTGGCAATTCTTACTTGAAGAAGCTACTCCGATTCTAACACCTTTAGATTTAAGATCCTTAATCAAAACAACCGCAGGATCAAAAACTTCAGCTCCTTTTTCTTCTAGAATTTTCTGAAACTTCACGTTTTTCTTATTTCCAAGCCCACAGGCAGTTTCCTGATCCGAAGAATCATCTGGATCGCCGAAAGGAATATTAATTCCACGAGATTCTAAGAAGCTACGCACACCTTTATATCTAGGCTTTCCATCCACAAAAGGAAGATAATCTTTTTCATGTGTAAACTCCTTAAAAGACTCTCCGTCTCTTTGTTCTCTAAGCCGTAA
This sequence comes from Candidatus Omnitrophota bacterium, assembly GCA_029931885.1. Next base: position 21,921 of record JAOZRJ010000001.1, read on the forward strand.
ATACTCATCAAACATTTCTTTCCAAGAAGACGCATGAACAAGCGCCGTTTTAGTGATAACTCCATCTAAATCAAAAATAACTGCATCATAATGCTTCATAAAACACCCTTTCTTAAAAAACCTATAAGGCCTTACTCTCTTTAACCTAAAATTAATTATTTTATACAACAAGAATTCTAGGCGAGATAAACCTTTGTTTCTCTAGCAGTTAGAAACTTTTTCTAAAAAAACTTAAATCTTCAAGAATTATTATACGTGATTTGTCGTCTGTTGGCAAGTTATTCTAAAATACCAGGCTTTTATTCTATGTTTTATTCATTAGAACAATAATAAGAAAACTCAAATAAAGTTTTTGGACCTATTTTTCCATCTGGAACAAGTCCAGAAACCTGCTGAAACTCTTTTATCGCTTTTGTGGTTTTGGAGCCTATTTTTCCATCAATTTTTCCAGGATCAAATCCTTGATCTATCAAAATTCTTTGAATAAAAGCAATATCAATCTCTCCATCTTCAACCAACCCTAATTTTGAAAAAAGATTTAACGCCTCCCAAGTTGCTCGATCAACATAACGATTAACGCTTAAGCCTCTGCTTTCTTGAAATCTAGCAACAGCATCGCGAACTTTTGGACCAAACTTTCCATCAATCTTCCCACATCTACATCCATTAATATTTAAAAGTTTCTGAATTTGTTCAACTTGCTCATTATAAACAAACGGCAACACTTCTCCTATGAGCGCTTTCTCCTGTGCCCCTTCTTTTTGCAAAATTCCATAAATAAAATCACAACCTCCTATAATTTGAGAAAGCATAAAAATAAATATAAAAATAAGAAGATTTCTTTTCATTTGTATATTAATAAAAAACGGCTTTCTGAATAATATCAAAAAACCGTTTTTTTATTCTTATTTCTTATTCTGTAAGTTGCTTGATAGATTTCAAAATGTATTTAAAATCAACCGTCTTAACCGTAAAATCATCTGCACCGGATTCTCTGGCTTTTCTGGCATCAACAGCTTCTAATTTTCCCGTGTAAATAATAACCCTAATAAATTCATTTTTTTCCTTAATTTTCTTGCAAACATCAAATCCATTGCCGTCAGGAAGCATGACATCTAAAATAACCAACGAAGGTTTCTCCTCGTCAACTAATTTTATGGCTCCTTCAGCTGTTTCTGTAACAAGCGTTTGGTATCCTTCTGCATCAAGATTCGCTTTAAGAACTTTTTGAATATCCAGCTCGTCTTCTACAATTAGAATCTTTTTATCCATTTGTACCTCCATAATTTCTCAATTTATAACTCTATTTATCTCCGCCAATAAAACATCAAATTCAAACGGTTTAAACATATAGCCTTGAGCCCCTGCTTCTTCCGCACGCTCTTTAAACCCTTCAGAGGCTGTGCTTGCTGTTAAAAATATAACAGGAATGTCCTTTAGCTTTTCGTCAGATTTAACTCTCTTGCAGACCTCATAACCACTTAGGGTAGGAAGCGTAATATCAAGCAAAATCAAGTCCGGTTTTTCTTGAGCAAGCATTTCTAAGGCTTGATCCCCATCAATGGCTGTTTTAACATCATATCCTGCCCCTTTTAATCGAAAAAAAATAACTTTCAGAATATCTGGCTCATCATCAACAGCTAAAATCTTTTTAGGCATTTCTTACTCCTTGTATGTAAAGAATTATCTTCCTCTTCTTTCCTTAATAGGTAAAACAAAAGAAAAAACACTTCCTTTTCCAAATTTGGACTCTACCCAAATTTTTCCTCCATGGCCTTCTACAATTCTTTTTGATATAACAAGCCCTAGCCCCGTACTTCCAGTCTTTCTTTCTTTTCCTTTTTTAAGCTGACTAAAACTCTGAAAAAGCTTATCAAAATCTTCTTCTTTAATGCCTTCTCCCTGATCGATAATAGACACTTTTACAGTATTATTTTTTTGTTGCGTCTTAATAGTTATCGGTTTTCCTCCTGCGTATTTAATTGCATTACTAACTAAATTAGTCAGCACCTGAGTAATGCGATCACAATCCATGTGAATCATTGGCAAATCTTCTTGAAGATCTAAAGTTATCTCTGTTTTCTCTTTTTCTGCAGTTGTTGCCATCGTCCTCATAACATCTTTAGAAAGCATATTAAGATCACAAAGTTCAAATTCTAATGTTGCTTGCTCCGAATCTAATTTCTGAAAATCTAAAACATCATTGATCAAACGGGCTAAGCGTTCCACATTTCTTTTGGCCACAGATAAGAAATCTCTTTGATCTTTGTTAATATCTCCTGTTACACCATCAGCGACAATAGAAATGCCTTCCTTAATAGCGGTCAGAGGTGTCCTAAGCTCATGAGAAACCACAGAAATAAACTCACTTTTAAGTTTCATAGCTTCCTTGGCCTTTTCTTCTGCTTGCTTACGCGCAGTAATATCTTCTTTAACGGCCAAGAAATGCGTTACCTCTCCTTTTTCATTACGTATAGGAGAAATAGATGCAGATTCCCAATACTCCTCACCATTCTTTTTCTTGTTGCAAAAATTGCCTCTCCATTCTTCCCCTCGCAAGATGGTATCCCATAAGTCCTTATAAAACTCTGCTGGTTGGTCTCCTGATTTTAAAATACGCGGATTCTGACCCAGCGCTTCTTCTTTCGTATACCCAGTCAACTGACAAAATTTAGGATTAACATACGTGATATTGCCTTCCATATCAGTAATTACAACGACGCTCGGGCTCTGCTCAACAGCCCGAGTTAATTTAATTAATTCTTGTTCTGCCTGCTTTCTTTCTGTAACATCCTCAAAGCTTTCTATACCTCCAATAATGTTACCTTTGTCGTCCTTTAAAAAATCAATATTCTTTGAAATATTTCTTATCTCCCCATCTTTTCTTTTAATTTTACATTCCATCGAAACAGCTGGAATTTTTACCTCGCCGGAAAACAGTCCACATCTTTCACTACATGGTTGCCCGGCAAAAATCAAACATTCTTTTCCAATAATTTCTTCAGCTTTATATCCTGTAAGATCTTCAGCCTTTTTGTTCCATTGGAGAATTCTTCTATTCCGATCAACAGTATAAATAGCACTAGGGGAAAGATGGAAAACTCTTTCAGCTTGTTCTTTAGCCATTAAGGTCTCTCTCTGAAATTCTTCAACCTTCTTTGTCTTTTCAGACAGCTCTCTATAAAGAATCTTCATCGCTTCGTTGGTCTTTTCCAATCCTTGCGCTTTTTCCTTTAATTTTTCTTCCGACTCTTGAAGTTCATCCTTCATTTTCTTGCGGTCATTAATGTCTACATCCGAGCCACGATACCCTAAAAACTTTCCATTCTCTCCAAGCATCGGGATACCGTTAGTTTCAACCCATAACATCTCACCCTCTTTGGATTGAACAAGATTAACAAAATTGGCAATAAGTTCTTTTTTCTCAAAAACTTCTAATACCTCTTTCTTAAATTCTGCGCGTCCAGCTTCCGGATGTAAATTGTAAAAATACTTACAACCAACAAGTTCTTCAGGCTTATAGCCAAGAACAATTTCAACCGTCCTGCTAACATAGGTATAAAGGCCTTCTGGATTTACTTCCCATGCAAACGTCCTGCTTTGCTCTGCAAGCTGATTATATCTTTCATTCTTTTTCTCAATCTCTTTTCGCATATAAAATTCATTTCTTACATCACGAAAAACAAGAACAACTCCAGTCATGACACCTTCCTTGTCATGAATAGGCGCAGCACTATCTGCAATCTGACACTCCGACCCATCTCGAGCAATAAGAATAGTATTATTAGTCAACATTACTATTTCATCAATTACCAACACCTTGTTAACGGGATTCTCTACAATCTCTCGGGTATGACCGTTAACAATATGAAAAACATCTTTTAATTCTTTTCCTCTAGCCTCAGCAATCGGCCACCCTGTTAACGATTCAGCAACACCATTCATGCCAGTTACACATCCCTTAATATCAGTGCTAATTACCCCATCGCCTATAGAATAAAGCGTAGCCTTTAAATGCTCCTCGCTCTCAACCAATTTTTCTTGCTGTGCAATAATTCCTTGATCAGTACGTCGAAGAACAACATACAAGAAACCTAGCAGCCCAACCAAAAGAAGAATAAGCCCACCTATTATCACAACAAGCTGTCGTCTAAAAACTGTATTGGTTTCAGAAATGTCAACCAGCACAATCAGACCGCCAACAACAGCCCCAGAAACATCTTCAAGAGAAATTTTTAAAATATTCCATTCTTTATCATCAAATTTTATATTATTAAACACTTTCCCGTGTATATGCGAATCCCTACTATCATATATATATAATAATCTCTCGAGAGGAAAAGAAGGTATCGAAGAATAAATTAACACAATATCGGAGAATTTATTCCAATCACTTTGCCGACCAAGCATTTTCATCCCGCTTTCCCATGCTTCCCGTTTTACAACATTCTTATGAATAGCCACAGCCACTTCAACACCATATCTATCATGGATAAAAGTCAAAACATCCTCAATCTCTTTGCCTAACTCCAAATAACCAACAAGACTACCATTATCAAAAACTGGCTGAACTACTCGTAAAGTAAAAGTACCCAGCGGGCCTAGCTCAATACCAGAAGAAATTTGGCCGGTGCGCTCCGCTTCAATTGCAGTAAATCTATCAATAAAATCACCATGCTTCTTTGGTTTATGTACACGCAACAAATTTACCCTGTTAGTGCGATGAAAATAAAAATGTGTAATTCCGTAGGCTTCTCGCAATCGCTTAAAAACTGGCTCATACCTCTTAAATAAATACTCTCTGTCATCAATTTGAAGCGCATTACGCAAGCCATCGTCATGAAGAATAGTGTCTTCAATAGCAATCAAAGCACTCGATTCTTTTGCCAACAGTTGATCCAGCTGGCCTGAAACGCTCTCTAGCATTTGCTGATCAGATTGTTTAAGATTTTGGTGTTGTATATTGATCAGAACAGCACCAAAACCACCAATTAAAAATAAAAATACTACTCCAAGAGGAATCAATAATCGACGCTGAAACGGCTCCACCGACACGACTTCCTGTCTTCGAGTCACAATAAGCCATGCTATCAAAAAAATTATCAATACAAATATCAAGCCGACCGGCAAGGCCACTTTAACAAAAACATCCCACTTCCACGTTTCCGCACCAATATCCATACCTAAAACCGCAATCAAATCGTTAGTCTCCGGATTGATAAGAGGAACCAACGCGCTAACCCATGTGCCCCAACGATCAGTAACAGGTCCTTCAACAAGATCTGTTTTCTGTTCAAAAACATTTAGATACTCCGGGCTTATTTCTTCATAAATTTGCCCAGCAGGAGATTCATCCTTTGAACCAACTGGTTCATTATCTACATAAAAAAACACATCCCCATTCTTTTTACGCCCCATAAGATAAATAAATCTACATTGTTTAATAGTTTCTTTAGCCCGAAAAAGTTTCTCCTTAATCATTAAGTATTCTGGAGAACTAATATCTGCTTCTGTTCCGGACAACATTTTAAACTTCTCTAAGTCAATCGCCTGTGCCACCACACGCGCCTGTGTCAATAATTCTTTACGCATACCTTTTTCTGCATGCCGCCATACCAGCAAAATACATAAAATTCCAACAACCAAAATCGCTAATGCCGAAGCAATCAAGAACCAACTCTCACCTCTGCACGAAAACATAGTGCGCTTATTAGATTGTTTATCTCTCATACTATTACAACTTTCTTTTTCCAAAATTATTATGGATTTTGTGTCACTTCAATATTGTCAAAACTTGCATAAGATTTACCCCACGTTCTAAGGCCAATCGCCCCTTGCGAATACGTTGAATCATTTGCTTCCAATACTAACACGCCATCAACATATGCCTTAAGGCTCGAACCAACAGCCTCAACCGTAATTTCTCTCTCAATACCCGTCCATTGAAAGCCCTCTGGAGCCTTTGCTCTCGCAAAAGGAGATTTTTCGCGTCCATTAACAACTGTTCGAAATATAAATTCTCCCCCTCCGTATCCAGGATCATATTGAAAAATATAACTATCTAGCGAAGTAAAATCTTGCGCGCGAAAATAAACACCATACCCTTGACCTTGAAAAAGTTCGGCATCAACGCTAACCGTATAGTCTGTCCAGCTCTCATCTCCAAAAAGGCTTCGATGCTCTCCTCCGCGCCTTCCTTCTCTTCCCGCATAATACTTTCCGTCTTTTACCTTCCAATATCTTCCCCTTACCTCATCCCACCCATCAGCATTACCATCATCAAAATTATAAGTAACACCATCCTCTAAAGGTATTGATATTCCATGGATAGAACAAGCTACTGTTGTCTGATAACTCGCACTTCCTTCAACTTCAGGAACCCACGCATAAACTCCTTTAGCCAAGCACTCAGGCACTTCTAAAAGATAGCCCTCGTCTACTAAATTCTGCATATTTTCTGAATGCTTTCCTTTATCTGTAAAATACCGAACCTCTGCTTGCTCGATCAGGCTTCGATGATGCGTGCATAAAGAATTCTCCGTATTCTTACGAGCACGTAAAACATTTACGGTCGTAACCCCAGCAGCTAAGGATGCAAGAATAACAACAACTATCATTATCTCTATAATTGTGAAAGCTTTTTTATTACAAAAAAACAGCTGTCTCATACTACCTCCTTTTAATAACCGGTGGTCCGCTTTTAACATAAATATAAAATTCTGCAAGCCCATGCTCTCTAGGGTTTGGACAGCAGATTACCTGCTTGCCCTCAAGTTCTTTTATTATATAACCGTTTCCACTAGCTGGGCACAATAATCTATTTCTCAAATATTTCTTTTCATAAAGAATATTTAAATCATTAGGGAAATTCTTATTAGCAGCATAATACATATCAATTGCCTTACGAATTTTCCACAAGTTCCTAACACCTTCATTAATTTTATAATCTGTTGTACGCTGTTGTCCGACGGCCCAATATGTTTTTTTCGTCAATTTTTGTATTTCACCAACAAACGTAATCATAATTTTAACCGAAAGAAACAAAACAGCACAAATTAGTAAAATAGAAAATAATTTTTTCCCCAACCCTTCAATCTCCCTCTTCTTCTTTCGCTGTTCCTTAACCTTTGCCTCAACATGCTCCTTCTGTTCATAATCATCAATGATTTCGTTAACAAGATCTTCTCTCTGTCGATTATCGTCATTGATCATAACACTGTCTTCTCCTTCTTTGAATCAGCATTCTTACCCTCGCCAATAATTTCTCTCTATCAAAGGGCTTCGAGACATAATCATCCGCTCCGGCGTCTAACCCTTCTAGCTCATCATCTTTAGTCGATTTAGCAGTTAGCATTAAAATAGGAATTGATGCAGTTTCTAATGTCGAACGGAGTTTTTTCGTCGCCGAAATACCGTCTAAAACAGGCATCATGACATCCATAATGATCAAATCCGGCCTTTCTTGATGGGCCATGCGGATTCCTTCTTCTCCATCACAAGCTTCCAAAACACCATAACCTACGCTTTTAAAAAAAGTACTCAATACAAAACGAATATCTTCCTCATCATCAACAATAAGTATCCGAAATTTTTTATTAATCTCCTGATTAATTTGATTTGAAATCTTCTCTGCCGCTTTCGATTCTTCTGCTTTCTTCAAACCATTTTTCTTTACCTCCTGCGGAAAATCTGTAGCATGTTCCATTTCCTCTAAAGTTGTAATCCCTTCTGAAATCTTTTGTGCCCCTGATTCTGCTAAAGTTTTAAACCCACTTTGTCTCGCGACCTGAAGCATTTGTCCTTCTGATGATTTGCTAGAAACAAGTTCTTTTATTTCTTCATCAATCGTAAGAATCTCAAAAATCGCGGTTCGCCCGCTATATCCCGTATAAGAGCATTGATCACAACCACAACCTTTATAAATCTTTTGAATATTATGTTTTTCTATGAAAGAACTAAATTTCTCTTTTATCTTATCATCTATCTCTTGCTCTTCTTTACAATTAGAACAAATTAAACGAACGAGCCTTTGAGCAACAATGAGAATAATCGACGATCCAATCAAATAAGACTCTAGGCCAATATCTCTTAATCGCGTGATAGAAGAAATAGCGCTATTAGTATGCAACGTCGAGAAAACTAAATGCCCAGTCAAAGAAGATCTAAAGGCAATCTCTGCAGTTTCAAGATCCCGAACTTCTCCAACAAGAACAACATCAGGGTCCTGTCTCAAAATACTTCTTAAACCATTTGCGAATGTAACATCTTTTACTGGGTTAACCTGTATTTGATTTATGCCCTCAATTAAATATTCAATAGGATCTTCAACAGTAATAATATTAATTGTTTCACTCTTAATGGCATTTAAAGCAGCATAAATTGTCGTAGTTTTTCCTGATCCCGTTGGTCCAGTTACTAATATCATCCCTTGAGTCTTTCGAATGGCCTCTTTAACCGTCCTAAGCTCCTCTTCTTGAAACCCAACATTATCTATTTCAGCCTGAGCCTCTCTTGTATCCAATAATCTAATAACAACTTTCTCTCCATGAAAAGTTGGGATAAGCGAAACTCTTAAGTCAATTTTATGATCGCCAATCATAATCTTACTACGCCCATCTTGTGGCTTGCGTGTTTCTGCAATATCAAGATCCGTTAATATTTTTATGCGTGCGGCTATAGAATTTGATAATTTCGAAGGAACCTTCATAATATTCTTTAAAAACCCGTCAATTCTATATCTAATTGTAACGTTATCCTCATAAGGCTCGATATGAATATCGCTGGCCTTGGCTTTAACGGCATCACCTAAAACAAGATTAACTAACCGTACAACCGGAGAGCTTTCTCCTTTTAAAGATTCAACATCAAATAATTCTTTATCAGACTTTCCCTCTTTTACCAAAGCTACCTTTGTGTCATCAACAATATTCTTCATAAGGTCATAAATAGCATCATCTACCATATAATATTCTTCAATACATTTAGAAATATCACTTTCCATGCTCAAAACAGGCCTTATATCCAAGCCAGTAATCATCCGAATATCATCTAATGCCATAATATCTTGAGGATTGCTCATAGCGACAACCAACTTATTTTCTTCTTTTCGTAAAGGAAAAATACCGTAACGTTTTGCAATTTCATACGATACTAAATTTAAAACAGATTTATCAACCACTTCATTGTTGAGATTAATGATTGGGAGATTAAAAACTTTTGATGCAACTGCGAGCAAGTCTTCTTCTTTGATAAAGTCCATCTCTACCAAAACTTCATGAATTGGTTTTTTTGCGCCAACTTGTTTCATTCGCGCATCTTCAACCTGTTCTGGAGTAACCATCTTTCTATCCAATAATTCTTCTACAAGTTTTGTTGTTTTATTCATATAAAATGTCCTAAATAATTTTTAAGAAATCGACATTGTCTTTAGTAAAAAAATCGTTTTTATATACACCTCACGCCTTACGGTCATTTTACAGCGAAAGTTTTAAGATGCAAACAGAAATTTCTATAGTATAAATAGATATATATCTATTATCTAGTAGATGACTGTGTTAGTTTTGCTATATTATCGGAAAAAGAATCTTTCATTTGAGAAAAGGTCAACCGCCATTCCCAATTGTCTTGAGTTGTGGAAGGAAGATTCATCCGGGCTGTTTCATCTAATCCTAAAAAATCCTGAATTGGAAAAATAAATGTATTGGCGACCGATTTCATACCCAGTTCAATAAAAATTTTATGAACATTGCTAAGATTAATTTCTTGTCCAAAAATTTTAGCCAACTTTTTCTTAGACCTATCAGAAGCTTCTTGTGTAAACCATCCTTTAACTGTATTGTTATCATGCGTTCCGGTATAAACAAGGCAATTTTTTATATGGTTCTGAGGTAAATAAGGATTGTCATCTTCACTGTCAAAGGCAAACTGTAAAATTTTCATTCCAGGAAAATGATT
>JAOZRJ010000031.1:0-2564 GCA_029931885.1 Candidatus Omnitrophota bacterium
TAACAACTCTTAAAGGAAGTCCAATCAAGTCAGCATCTTTAAATCTCTTGCCTGGGCTTTCATCACGATCATCCATAAAAACATCCAGCCTGACATTCTTCAAATCTTCGTAACATTTATTGGCAGCACTCATTACTTCATTATCGGCAACTTGAATCGGAAATATCTGAACATCAAAAGGAGAAACTTCCTTTGGCCAAATAATCCCAGATGCATCATTATTCTTTTCAATAATTGTTGCAATCAAGCGGCTCACACCAATACCATAGCACCCCATAATAACAGTCTGCTTCTTCCCTTTTTCATCCAAAAACGAAACATCTAAAGCCTTGCTATACTTTATTCCTAATTGGAAAATATGACCAATTTCAATAGCAGAAGTTTTATCCAGTTTTCCTTTCTTGCATTTCGGACAAGTCATGCCGTCGCTTCCTTCATTAACTCCTAACGAATAACCGCATGCAGAACAACAAAACACCTCATCCTCGCCAATATCCGCCGGAACCATAAATTCATGAGAAACATCTCCTCCCATGGCTCCAGAATCTGCACCAACAATAACAACGTCTAAGACGCAACGTTTGAATATTCTTTTATAAGCGTCATACATCAATTCATAATTTTTCTTTAAACCCTCTTCATCGCGGTCAAAACTATAGGCATCTTTCATTATAAACTCACAGGCCCGCACAATACCAAATCGTGGACGTATCTCGTCACGAAATTTTGTCTGAATCTGATACAATACAATCGGAAGCTGTTTATACGACTGAACATGACTTTTTACAAGATTCGTAATAACTTCCTCATGCGTCGGACCCAAACACATTTCTCGGCCTTTTTTATCTTTAAACTGAATCATAACATCTTTTAACGTCTCATCTCTTCCGGTTTGACGCCAAAGATCCATTGGCTGAAGACAAGAAAGAAACAATTCCCGTGCGCCAACAGCATTCATTTCCTCATTAATAATCTTTTCAATACGTCGTAAAACTCTTAAGCCCAACGGAAGATAACAATATACTCCCGAAGTCAACATCTGTACTAATCCTGCACGCAATAAAAGCTGGTGACTCACTGCCTCCGTTCCGACAGGAACCTCCTTTAACGTTGGGATAAAAAATTCAGACCATCGCATAAACTTTCCTTTTTATTCAAAAAAGTTTTGTGAAAATTTTATATTTCTTTTAGAAAACTTATCAAAACATGAAGGCTTGCGTTTTTTAACAAACCAACTACCAACAACATTTCCCTCATCTGTAATCTTTTCTTGTTTAAAGTAAAAAATATCGTCTAGAGAAGCTTTATTCTCTTCCAGAACATATCTTAAATCAGTAATATGCGTGATACGTCTTTTTCCATCAACAAATAATTCCGTATGGACAATAAGATCAATAGCGCTTGCTATTTGTCTTGTAATTTCATCAACATTAAGCTGAATTCCGCTCATAAGAAGCATCGTCACAAAACGGTTATAACAATCCATCGGCGAATCTCCATGAATAATAGCCAAAGATCCAGAATGCCCACTACTAATAGATTGAATCAAATCTAATGCCTCTGATCCACGAACCTCACCGATAATAATTCTATCAGGGCGCATACGTAATGAATTAATAAACAAATCACGAATCGTAATAGTTCCCTTTCCTTCAACGTTGGCTGTTTTTGATTGAAGCCGAACAACATGTTCTTGCTGAAGCCCAAGCTCAGCCGTATCTTCAATAGTAATAACTCTTTCCTCAGGAGGAATGTGTTTTGATAATACATTAAGAAGTGTTGTTTTTCCTGTTCCAGTTGCTCCAGAAAAAATAATATTTAGCTTTGCCTTAATACTAGCAACAAGAAATTCACTCATCTCAGGACTGAGCACTCCAAGCTTTAAAAGATCATCGACAGATTCAATCGTTGATGAAAACTTTCTTATTGTTATGACAGGTCCAATTAACGAAACCGGAGGCAAGATAACATTTACACGCGACCCATCTATAAGCGAAAAGTCAACATAAGGAGATGACTCGTCAACTCGACGTCCAGACCCGGAACCTGCCAGAATCTTCTGAATTGTATGCATAAGCTCCTTGGCATCCTTAAACTTAACATTACTAAGCTCAATCTTTCCACCTCGCTGAATATAAATTTTACTTGGTCCATTAATCATAATTTCGCTTATGGAATCATCTTCCATCAAAGAACGAATAGGCCCAAGGCTAATAACAGAGCTTACTATCCCTCGAATTACCTCTCCTTTTTCTTCATCTGTCAGAACCATTTCATTCTTACTACAGATAAGATCTATTGCATTCTTGGCATACATACGCAATTGATCATCGTTCATCTGATCTTTAGCAGACAAAAAATCTGTCTTTGTTATAAGGTATTGCCGAACAAGATTTCCAATTCTCTCTAAACTCATAATTGTCTCCTTTTGTCCTCTAGCTAGAACCCTAAATTCCTACTAAAATTAATAACCTTATCAAAAATTCCGTAACGAACAAAATCATTATAAAAAACAAATAATGCTAAGAAAATAATCAAGCTAAGACCTACTCTACTAATAATTT
>JAOZRJ010000031.1:2574-10351 GCA_029931885.1 Candidatus Omnitrophota bacterium
AATCTACTCTTTCAGACACAGGACTTCCTTTAATTTTTTCAATTCCAAAGAAAAATAAATGACCTCCGTCTAAAATTGGCAACGGAAGCAAATTAAAAATAGCTAAACTTGCAGAAATAACTGCCATAATATATAAAACATAAGAAAATCCTAATGATGCAGCCTTTGTTATTATATAAAATATCCCAATCGGTCCAGTAACGGCATCTTTAGCAGCCATTGAGCCCGTAATCATCAAATACAAAGCCTTATATGTAGTAAAAGTAATCTCTTTTAATTTCTCAAATGCTTTCTGAATTGATTCCAAGAATCCGTATTTTAAGAAAATAACCTCGTCATTCGGCCTGACTCCAATCATCTTTGATTTAATTTTTTGACCAAAAATATTCTCTCTTTCTTCATTTTTCGGCGTTAATAGGATCTCTTGTTTCTTATTATTTCTCAAAACAATAACATCTAACCGATCACCTTTAAACTCAGAAATATACTTCTGCACATCTTCCCATTTATCCATTTCTCTGGAATCAATCGAAATAATTCTATCGCCGACTTCCATTCCAGCGCTAATGGCCGGATAATCTTCAATAAGTTCACCAATGACAGGAGACACTGCTGGATAACCAACAAAAAATACAACACAAAAACATAAAAATGCAAAAACATAATTAACGATCGGACCGGCGGCAACTACAAGAGCTCTTAAGCCAATGGGCTTTGAGTAAAACTCATTCGACTCGCCCTTACATTCAGATCGTTCATCTCCAACCATTTTTACATAACCACCCAGAGGAATAAGGCAAACTAAGAACTCTGTACCGTCAAAAATACGTCCAAATAATTTTGGGCCAAAGCCGATCGCAAAGCGCTCAACTTTTATCCCAAGAGATTTTGCCATAACAAAATGACCGTATTCATGAACGATGATCAAAACACTTAAAACAATAATAAATACTAATGTTCCCATATAACTAAAAAATTCCTTTCTGTGCTTCTTGCCTGGCCCATTCATCAGCCTGCAAAATTACATCCAAATCAGGATTCTTAATAATTTTGTGCTTACGCACAACCCTTTCTACAATCTTATAAATCTGTGAAAATTTTATTTTTTCTTTTAAAAAAGCATCAACAGCTTCTTCATTTGCCGCATTCAAAACGCTCCCTAAAGTTCCTCCTTTTCGTGCAACCTGACAACATAAAGACAAAGACGGAAATTTTCTTAAATCTGGTTTTTCAAAAGTTAATGTTTTTTGTTTTAAAAAATTTAATGGGGACAATCCCGTATCATCTCGAGACGGATAAGTTAATGCATACTGTATCGGAATACGCATATCTGTTACACCAAGCTGAGCTAAAATTGATCCGTCAATAAACTCCACCATCGAATGAATAATGGACTCAGGATGTATCAAAATTTCAATCTGGTCAACCTTAAGATCAAAAAGCCACATCGCCTCAATAACTTCTAATCCTTTATTCATCAGTGTTGCCGAATCAACTGTAATCTTTTTTCCCATCCTCCATCTTGGATGGTTTAATACTTTTTTTACTGTCAAAGAATCAAACTGACTTTTCTTAACATCCTTCAAAGAACCGCCTGAAGCGGTTAAATAAACTTTTTTCAAGTCTTTGATATTTCTATTATCAAGGCATTGAAAAATAGCACTTTGCTCACTATCGACCGGAACAATGACAGCCTTATACTTTTTTGCCTCTTTCATTATTAAGCTTCCGGCCATTACCAAAGCTTCCTTATTCGCTGGGGCAACTATTTTTCCACAACGAACAGCCTCTAAAAAAGGCTTGAGCGCTGCACCACCCTGAATTGCCAAAATAACAATATCAATATCTTTCTGATTTACAAATGCTTCAATTTCAGTCTCAATTTCAAAAATCTTTACACTTTTAGCACAACTTTTCTTTCTTAAGTCAGAAATCTTATTCTTTTGAAGAGCAACACGTTTTGGTAAAAATTTCTTAATTTGCTGCTCAAGCAAATGAATATTATTATACGCACTTAAAGATGTAACCTTAAAATTATCCGGAAAACGCTCAATAACCTTTAGCGTATTAATGCCGATTGAACCAGTTGATCCCAGTATTGCTACTTTTTTTAATCCCATACTATAAAGTATTCAGAGCAGAACTTATATAAAGATAAAATGCCGGAGCTGCAAACAGCAAGCTATCTATCAAATCTAATATTCCTCCCATACCCGGCAACAATTTTCCAGAATCTTTAACATTACAATCCCTTTTAATCATGGATTCAGACAAGTCCCCTAATTGCCCAATCGCCCCGAAGAAAACTCCAATCAAAATTACTTGCACAATAGTATAATTTAATTCCGCTGGCAAAAATGAACTTGCAGCTACTGCCCCGAGCCCACTAAAAATTAAACTGCCAATCCATCCTTCAACAGACTTATTTGGGCTTACTTTCGGCAAAAGCGGATGTTTGCCAAACTTACTACCAATGATCAACGCGCCAATATCAGCCGATTTCGTAACAATTAAAATAAAGGCCAAAAGCTTTACCCCGTCTAACCCAGGAATCATCAACCGAATTTTAACTAAAAAGCTAAAAAACCAGGATACATATAAAACGCCAAAAAGCGTCGTTGATATTCCCACAATAGCATTACGATTGTCCTTTCGAGAAAACTGCAAAAGTAAAAGTAATAAGAACCCAGTAACAACAAGCAAAAGCTCCCAGTTCTTAGTCAGCTCAAACCTCGTAAAAATTGACAGAGGAATTGCCGCACCAATAAATATCCCAACATAACTATAGATAGGAATTCCCTTTTTCTTAATCAAATAAAAGAATTCATACAGCCCGCCCATAGTTAACAAAATAATAAAAGCAATAAAAAACCATTGATTTAATACTGCCAAAATAGTTAAGGTAATCATAACGGCTGAACTTAAGATTCTTTTTTTGCTCATCTTGCTTTATCCTTTTTATGTTTTACAGCACCAAAACGTCTTTCTCTTCCTTGAAAATCTAAAATTGCCTTCTCAAATTCTTTTCTGTTAAACTCTGGCCAATATTTCGATGTGAAATAAAGTTCGCTATAAGATAACTGCCACAGAAGAAAATTACTTATTCTTTTTTCTCCTGATGTCCGAATTAATAAATCTGGATCTGGCATTCCCGCGGTATAAAGTGCTTTAGACACAACTTCTTCCGAAATATCATCAGCTTTAAGTGTTCCTTTTTTAACATCCAAAGAAATCTTTCTTACAGCATCAACTATTTCCTGTCTGGATCCATAATTAAATGCAATATTAAAAATTAACCCAGTGTTATTTTTTGTTTTCTTTTCAGCTGTCTCGAAACTTTCTAAAACTTTTTTCGGAACACCGTCTCTACGTCCTAGCACCTGAAACTTTATATTTTCCTGACCTAACTTATGGGCCTTCTTGTTCAAATTCGATACCAATGCATTAAGAAGCAATGAAATTTCTTTTTTAGGCCTATTCCAATTCTCAGATGAAAATGCAAATAATGTCAATATCTTGACACCTAACTCATTCGCTATATTAAGAATCTCATCGACCCGCTTGACCCCTTGCAAATGTCCAAAAGAACGCGGCATATTTCTTTCCTTTGCCCACCTCCCGTTACCATCCATAATAATAGCCACATGATGAGGAACACTATTTCTTTTCATACAAACGCTTTGCCTTTATCAATTAAAATGAGGGATTAAAATCCCCCATATCGCCATCCACGTAAATCATCAACAGTTTAATACTATTTCATTATATGCTCACTATTTCATTCATCGCATTTTTGAGGTATAAAATTACTTTACTGAACAAGCGCATTTTTAAGCTCAGTTTGTAATATATGATTCAATCTTGTTGTTTTCTCAAGCTCTAAACGTAATTCAGAGACAACTTCTTTTTTTTCTCTCAGCAATGCATCTAGCTGATTAATGTTTCCCTGCGCTTTATCAAGCTTTGATGCCAAAACTCTATTCGCTGCCTTTCTCTTCTCAAGCTTTTCTTCAGCAACCATCCTTTTATATCGCTCTTCATTTAAGTCGTCTCGAGCAGAACCGACTTTCTGTCCGGATACAATAGCAATAATCAAACAACTAATTGTTAAAACAGCTAAAAAAACTAAAGGCTTGTCTTTAAGAAGTTTTGTCATTATTTAACTCTATTTTAAATTTTTAGCAACAGACTCAATCGACCCTTTTTCTTTAACCACATTCGGCAAAATAACAATTTCGACTCTTCGATTCTTCTGACGGCCTTCTTTTGTTTCATTTGATACAATTGGACGGAATTCTCCGTATCCAGTAGCTGAAAGACGCTTAGGGTTAACACTTTGACTCTCAATTAAATAATGTAAAACGCTCATGGCTCTTGCAGACGAAAGCTCCCAATTTGACTTCCAGCCAGAACGTTTAATAGGAACATTATCAGTATGCCCCTCAATGCCAACATCTAAATTGCTGACAGTAGTATTAAGAACGTCAGAAATTTTTGCCAATTTTTCTAAAGAATCTGACCTTAGCTTTGCCTTTCCGGAACCAAAAAGAACTTCAGAAACAAAAGTAATAACAAGTCCTCTTTCAAGCATATCGATCGAAACTTCTCGATCATCTATTTCTCCCTTAAGTTGTCTCTCAAGCTCTAATTTAGCCCTCTCAAGGTTGCTGAGTTCTCTCTTTAAGTTCGATATTTCTTGAATATCCTTTGTTCGTCCCTTCTGAAAAACAACAGTACATCCAGTAAGGCCCATACTGAAAACAGCTATAAGGCAAAATATAAACAGTGTAGATATCATTTTATGCATTTTTCTTCCTCCTTTTTTATAATCCCCACATTAACATACAGCATATTCAAAGTCAAGCACATTGTAGTAACTATACTATTCGTAATGAGATGCGTTCCTAACGAGTAATAATTTCATCTCTTTTTGAGCCAATTGAGATATATTTAATTTTCGACTTAAGATTCTTTTCAAGAAATTCAATATATTTTTTGGCATTTTTAGGTAAATTTTTATAATTTCGAATTTTGCTAATGGATTTTTGCCAACCATCAAGCTCTATATAAATAGGTTTTACTTTCTGTAAAATATTTAAATCCAAAGGAAAATCCTTAATTATTTTACCTTTATATCGATATCCCGTGCAAACCTTAATCTTTTTTAGATCATCCAAAACATCAAGCTTCATAATTGCCAGTTCAGAAGTCCCATTAATCATAACCGCATAACGGACCAAAACACTATCAAACCATCCACAACGCCTCGGCCTACCAGTTGTCGCGCCAAATTCTTTACCCTTGGCACGAATCTGATCTTCTAGATTATCTGAAAATTCTGTCGGAAAAGGTCCTTCACCAACGCGGGTAGTATATGCTTTTACAGCAGAAATCATTTTATTTATTTTCGTTGGGCCAACACCAGTTCCAGCGCTGACGCCGCCAGCTATGGAATTAGATGATGTAACAAAGGGATATGTCCCAAAATCAATATCAAGAAATGTCCCCTGAGCGCCCTCAAACAAAATACTTTTATTAGCATCAATGGCTCTATTCAAAAATAATGCAGTGTCACAAATATAATCTTTCAATTTTTTTCCGTATTCAAAGTACTCTTTGTAAATATTTCCAAAATTAAAATCTTTTTGATTATAAACTTTCCTGAAAATTTCATTCTTTTCCCTTAAATTATCCTCAAGTTTAGATTTTAAAACTTTAGGATTCAATAGATCGACCATGCGAATGCCACATCGAGCTACTTTATCAGCATAGCAAGGCCCGATTCCACGGCCTGTCGTACCAATCTTATTTTTACGTTTTGTCTCTCTCAATCCATCTAAGATTCTATGATACGGTAAAATCACATGAGCATTTTCTGCAATTTTAAATCTCTTCGCACTTACATCAACATTCTTACTTTTTAATTCATCCATCTCTACCAATAGTGCCTTAGGATCAACAACAACTCCATTAGCAATAACACAAATTTTACTTTTTCGTAAAATTGCGGATGGAATCAAATGAAAGATATAACGTTCTTCCCCTACAACAACAGTATGTCCTGCGTTATTACCACCTTGATATCGGGCCGTTATATCTGCATCTTTTGAGAGGATATCTATAAGTTTTCCTTTTCCTTCATCGCCCCATTGGGCCCCACCAACAACAATATTCATAAATTACTCTTTCTATTTAATATGTTAATCTCTATTTCATTTAATATTCAATGATGTATCTATTATTCCAATAATTTCATCTACATTTGTCTGCTCTGTGACACCAAAAATCTCAATATTGTTTAGCAAAAAAAGCGGCCCATATTGAATGTTGAGCTCTTGTGATAATTTTACCTTCTTTTCCAAAAGCTTTTGACCCTCTTTTGATCGAGCACACTTTTTAATCTTTTTAATATTAATTCCATTTTGGGTTAAACAATCTTCCCACCAAAGACTCTGAATATTTAACAATCGACATGCCAAATAGTCAATAAATTTCTTAGGATAATATTTTTCAACACAAGCGGCGATGATGTCTTCTTCAATCTCTCTTTTTCCACCTGGACTGATCCACTCACCTGTTTGCGGATTCTTTGCTCCAATAAAATGAATATTAATACGCGTTTTTCTTTTTCCTTCCAAAATCTCTTCAACTATTTTTATAGACTGAAACATTCCGGGCCGATTCAAAACAAGAAACAAATCCAATCGATTCTGAATTTTCTTCCTATCTATAAAATAAGAAACCCCCGAAAACTCCGGCTTTAAATAGAATGTATCTTCTCCAGCCAAAACCATCTTTTGAAAATCTTGAAAGCCTGGATTTTGTTCAATTTCTTTAGAGAAAATATAAGCTGGCAACATCTTAATATCAAATTCTTTAATTAACACTTGCGCATCAGGATCTTTTAGGGTTATTTCAGTAGACGTAATTCCTGGAAAAAAACGTCCTAAAAAACCCGTAACACCATCCACTTGACAGGATGCACACTGCTCTGGAATAATCGCTATCACGGAAGTTGGTATAATCTCTATCCACAAACAACTTGCGGTCTTTTCGCCAGGAGACTGGCATACTCCTGCTAAACCAGGACGAATACAGTCTTGATTTGTCGAGCATCTTGGCGTAAAAGATTGCTGTTCTTCACTTATCTTAATTGAATCCTTCACAACATCTTGAGCCCTGCACAGCGTCGGAAACATCATAGCAACACAGATAACAAGAAAAACCGACACGAGTTTTTTCATTTTCTCATCCTTCTACTTTAATAAAATTAACTAAAATAAATCTTTTTACACTTTAAGAATTTAACAAACAAAATATTCACTTTTGAAACTAATCTTAACAATTCGCACTAAAAGTTCTGCTTCCAATCAAAGCAGTCTTTACAGCTTCTGCAATTTCGACAGCAACATTAACCTTTGCTTCAGAGGTAGC
Source organism: Candidatus Omnitrophota bacterium (assembly GCA_029931885.1). Next base: position 10,009 of record JAOZRJ010000031.1, read on the forward strand.
AGCCCCAAGATGCGGGGTTGTCACACAATTATCAAGTTTAAACAATTCAGAAGTAAAATCTGGCGGTTCTTTTTCATAAACATCCAATGCACACCCTTTAATGCGTTCGGATTTTAAAGCCCGAATTAACGCTCCCTCATTAACAATTCCGCCTCGAGCACAATTAATAATACGGACTTCCTTTTTCATAAGATCAATTTCTTTATCAGAAATTAAATCTTTTGTTTCTGAACTCTTTGGAACATGTACCGTAATATAATCTGACTGTTTAAATAAATCTGTTAGATCAGCAAGTTCAACACCAATTTGTTCTGCCAGCTCTTGGGCAATAAACGGGTCATGA
>JAOZRJ010000032.1 GCA_029931885.1 Candidatus Omnitrophota bacterium
CATGGAAAGCTAGAGGATTTGCACGTAAAGATCTATCCGCAATGCATAAGAGAGGTGTTTTTTTGGCACGATTCTTTGAGAATACTAATGAGTTTCTTAGAGGTGAGATCACTCAGGATGATCTCAAACCACGAACGACCCTGGACTTCGACAGGGCAGACTTGAACGGAATTTTCAATTACTGGAAACGGAAGTGGGCGCTAAAACGATACGAACAGAAATGTGACGATGAACGGGCAGATCAACAATTCGCTATGGAACTTCCCACAGGTAGGACTACAGAGAAGAGCTTTATCAAAAAGTATAAATAGCGGCCTAGAGGAGATTGATATGTCACACGAAGAAAAAACAAACAAAAGAATCCAGAAAGCTGCCAAAATATTCGCGAACGCTCAAAGCACTATAGACTCATTGGATGTCAGTGATAACGGTGCTTTGATTATAGAAGAGGGCACGCCAGTGCCTATGCCTATAACTCCCATCGGAGATGGTGGCGAACTATTTGAACTAGAGGAAATCAAAGCTTCATTCGTGGAAGTTCGTAGAGGTTTACAGTCGTTGATCCATAAGGGTACGAGATTGATGAATCAGACCGGATCAATGCAACTTAAAGACATGACTGCAAGTCAAGTAGAGGCGATAGCAGCTCTCAGTAGCGTGATATCAGGGCAGATGGAGTCCATGTTGTCTATGTATCGAACACTGATGTATGTAGAGAAAGAACGGAACAAAGTTAATCAAATGCCTCAACAAGGTATGAGTATTACTGGTGAGAACCCCGAAGTTACTAACACGACGATTTTCGTTGGAGATACGAGTGAGTTACTCAAACATTTAAATCAAACTAAAGAATGATGGATTGGATGTTGAGGAACGTATGAAAAAACGGATATTAGTCTGTACCGCTTTGAGTAAATTTTTGCGATTAAATCGATATGCGATATCATTGGCTGGACCCGCTGTTATTATAAATTATATCGACGATGAAAAATTCGATATCGATTATATTGATTTTGATGCAAAGGCCATCGCCGAACATAAAAGTGTCTATGATCTATTTAAATACAGGACGCTATCGTCATTACTTGATGAATATATTGATATTATAAATTCCGGTGATTACGCTTATGTATTATGCTCAGTTCAGGAACTACAGCCGAAATCTTTTAATAATAATGTGTTAATCATCCTTAAATATATATTTGATTCGGTAAAAACTGAATATCATATAGGTGGCACTGGTGTAGCAAGTCAAACCGATTTTTCAGATCCGGGCCTTTATCCTGATTTGATTGATCTATTTCCTGAGTATACGGAATTTTATAATGAAATGACATGGCCTTTGGAGTTTAAATTTAAAACGGATAAAATATTTACCCAATTTATATCAGATGATACTTGGAGTAAATTTAATAAATTAATCGATCCATCTCATCAAACACCTTTGGACACCGCAAGATCTTATAATAGTTTTGGATCAGTGGTAAAAACTCATCGTGGATATCTATATCCTAAGATTGCGTCGATTTTAAAATATGACATTGATAATCAGGTTGATTTACGATATAGTTATAAATCGATATTAGAAAATCACGGACATGCATCCCCTTTGATGTCAACATCTGCCGACGATTATGTTTTACAAGCAATGCTAGAGTTTTCGTTTGGTTGTCCTAATGATTGCAATTTTTGTCCCAGTGGTGGTAGTAGACCGTTTCAACAACTAAAAGTACAAGAGATGAAAGATATTATGTCGTCTTACATAGACAGGGGCTATAACGCATTTTTCTTTTTAGATAATTCGAGTAATGCTTGGCCGGACGAGTTCTATAATTGGATTGTGAGAAGTAATCATAAAATCCAGTGGAGTGCTAGTTTTAATGCCAGAAAGACCGACCCCGATTTTTGGAAAATGGTGTTTGATGCTGGTGGTCGTATGGCAAGTATAGGGTTTGAAACGATTGATGACCGCATGTTGAAGTTTATAAACAAGAAAACAACATCAATGGAATTGCAGGACGGTTTAGATGACGCCCACAATGCTGGTTTGATGGTCACCACGAATTTTATAATTGGATTCCCTAGTGAAGATAATGAAAGTGTTAAAAAAATGATAGAATTTATAAGACGTAATCATAATAAAATAAATCACATTGCAATAAACGCTTTTAGATTAATTACGGCCAGTTCTTTTCATGTGAATCCATCTAAATATGGCCTAAAATTAGATGAATATAGTGATATTCCCTTTGACGAATGTAGTATGCCCAGTGATTTGAATATTCCTTATACTGAAATAGACGGCCGGTTTTCCGATTTTTCATTTGCCGAATTAACTAATTATAAAAATCGATTGATCGAATTAATTAAGGGCGTGATCCCCCAATCAATTGTTCACGTTACATCCACAGACTTTGATCAACATTTAATATTTGCGTTGTTCGGAATTTTCAAAACCAAAAATAAGGTTGTAGATTGGATCAACACTTACAAAAACTAATTTGAGTTAATTAATGAAAATATATTATAATTATTGGTCAACTGTAATAGAAGACTTGAAGGGTTCTGAAGTCACACTGTCATTTCTTCACGATTATTATCAATTATTTTTGAAGAAAATACGATTTTTAATGGACAAAGATACCATTAATCGATGTGTGGAAGTTGAGAATTATTCACTTATCAATGGCCACGGTGGATTACGAGGCATACGGTTATATAAATTTGTCTGTACAGTTCTTGACGAATTTAAAGTGACCTATGAGGCAAGGGGAATATTGCCGGATTACTTAGAGGAAAAATTAAAGATACAATTTCCAGTTCTAATATCACCTGGCGAGTATACCGGCGGTGGACTTGGCGATGTTAATACTACAGATTCTTTAAGTATAGATTTGGGTATTAAGCCTCTTTGTGATGCAATCAATTCCATCGAAGGGTTGGAAACGTACGGTTCATGTGAAGGTCATGGATTCATTGATCGGGATATATGTAATGCAAGTGTTGTGTACGTTGTGCAAGATCCTGAAAGTCTGAGAGTGTTTGTATCATTTCTTAAAAAGTTACTTCCTAAAATCGGTAGCAAATTTAAAATAGAGCAAAATTATTTTAGTAATATATCGGATATAATTGGGTATAAATTGAATATTCGATATATTTATAGTGAACAAACTGACGTTTTTGAATTTATAAAATTGATATCAAAAAAAATTATAGAGGCGAATATATGAGAAAATTAATAATACTAATAATATATACGAGTTTTGTATTGAGTTCACCGAGTTATGCTGAAGACTTTAAACTTGAGTCGCATTACAACAATTACATCTTTCCAGCGAGCTACTATCAAGTCAAGAACGAAGACGAAATAATGGAAGCAAAGTTTCAAATATCAGTAAAGAAGCAACTTTATGAATTGAAAGAATGGGAGTTGTATTTCGCCTATACGCAGATTGCGTGGTTTGACGTTTATAATGAACAAGAGTCACGACCTTTCAGGGAAACTAATTATAATCCACAGTTTTTTATTCGGACACCGAAGTTTGGACCTTTTCAATTGGATGGCGGATACTGGCATGAGAGTAACGGTGGTCGACCAGACATCACCAGGAGCTGGGAGCGTTGGTATCTAGAGGGTTCGTGGATGGATGAAATGTTTGATGTTCGAGTTAAGTTGTGGAATTCCTTTTGGCCAGAAGATCCAGAGATGGCAGAAACAGCGGGATCGTATGAAGTAGAAATGACATTGAAGTATAGTGACATCTACCTCACAGTCGTAGAAACTAAAGCATATGAAGAGGTGATCGTCAGTCATCCTATGTTCTTTTTCGACAGTCTCTACAGTGTTTATTCATACAGAACTGGGAAGTATGATAATCAACTTGATTGGGACAAAGAAATTGAGAGATTTGGCATTGGTGTGATGTTAACCCGCCGATAAAAATAATCCTCCTGTATAAATAAAGACATACAGGAGGTTTTTATGCTGGAAACATCAGATTCATACGAAGATTATACGAATCCCCCAGGCTGGGAAAAGCCGCCTGAGATATCGACAGACGTTGAAGGACGAACGTTTCACTATCTCAGAAACACGAAAGTAAAAGGCCCGAATACTAATATCGCCTATACAATGGCGCATGTCGATGAAATGAATCGATGCAAGGAAAGTATTGAGCATTTCGCTAACAATTACTATCACTTAGTTCATCAAGATCACGGACTAATTAATGTGACTCTTCGACCTTATCAACGGGAGTGTTTAGACTCTTTCCTCAACAACCGATTTAACATCCTCAAGTATCCTCGTCAATCGGGAAAATCTACGACATTCTCAATATACGTATGCTGGTTTATCCTGTTCAATGAGCATAAGAACGTTGTGATCCTTGCCAACAAAGAGAAGCAATCGAAAGAGATGTTGTCTCGTATCATGTTGGCTTATGAGAATCTACCGTTCTGGATGCAACAGAGTGTTAAGACATGGAATAAGACTAAGATGGAATTGTCTAATGGCTGTCAAGTGATCGCCAGCACAACGTCTTCAGACTCTATTCGTGGTGATTCTATATCGTTGTTGATTGTAGATGAATGTATATATGGTGATAGTTTTGTTACAGTTCGAAATAAAAAAACGGGAGAAGTATCTGTCATTACTATAGAATCTTTATATAATGAATTGTAAATATTCTTGTTTGTATAAATATAAGTAGGAATAAACGCTAACTTGGGAACGTATGAATTTATTGACTATTAGAAAAATACTAAAAGAATGTTATACCAGTGAAAAAGGTAACATGCGGAGATCGTTAAAGGATAATCATGATTTATTAGATTACTTCGCATTACATTTTTCTGAATATACGTTAAGAGAAATATTTTATATTTTAGTGTTGGATTTAGATATACCCAAGTGTCGTTATTGTGATAATAACTCACGTTTTATAATTGCCGATAAAAAATTTTCCAAAACTTGTGGCGATTCTAAATGTAGAAATTTGTGGAATTCGGATAGACAAAAGGGAATCCGACAAAGTGTGGAATTGATTGAATCCCGAATAAAACCATTAAGAGGCCGTACACGGCCTGGCTTTGCCAAAACCATTCGTAAAAAATATATTGACGACCCATCTTTTAAAGAAAAAATCAGTGCAAAGAGTAAGGAATTCTGGTCAATATCGGAAAATAGAGAAAGACAATCTAACATAATGAAAGAAAAGATTCTCAATGGCAGTTTTACGCCAGCAGTCACTAATAGTTGGGCTAATAGTCGAATTCGATTGACAATCAAAGATTGTGAATATAAATTTCGTAGTTCATGGGAGGCCATGTATTGGTTATTAAATACTCATATGTTATATGAAAAAATAAGAATACCATACATGGGATCGGACAATAAAAAACATATATATATGGTCGATTTCGTAGATTTTAATTCAAGAAAATTAATTGAAATAAAGCCTGAAGTTAATCGTAAATCAACTAAGAATAGATTAAAGGAACTTGCAGCCGAGAATTGGTGCACGCAAAATAATTATAATTATGAAGTTATTAGCGAAGATTATTTTCAATCCAAACTATCTACTCTAAGACCTATACTTGAACAACTTGCAAATGAAAAATTATTGAGGGGATTGAAATCGATTGAAAAATTATAAAAAAAATACGGAATATGAAATATTAACACCTGACGGGTTTAAAGATTTTGACGGTGTTCAATTGACAAAAAAAGATAAATCTATTAAATTTAGATTTTCTAATGATAATACATTGGGTTGTTCATATAGTCATAAAATAGATACTCCAACTGGTTATAAATATGCCGATGATTTACATCCGCATGATTTAGTTTTAGATAAAAATGAACAACCAGTTGAAATTATCGAAAAAAATTGTATACAAAACGATGTGAACTTATACGATCTAATCAATGTTGATGATGAAAGACATCGATTTATTGCCAATGATACAATTGTATCAAATTGCGCATTCGTACCTGCAAACATCTGGCATGAGTTTTGGGAGTCTACATATCCTACTATCGCATCCGCTAAAACGTCTAAGATCATTCTTGTATCGACACCGAAGGGAATGAATCATTACTATAAGATGTGGAGGGATGCAGAAGAGGGTCGCAGTCGATTTAATCCAGTTGAAGTAAACTGGTTTGATGTGCCTGGATATGACGAGGAGTTTAAGGATGATACTATTGCCAATATGGGGATTCGTAAATGGACACAGGAATTCCTCTGTCAGTTCCTTGCCTCTTCAAACTCTATCATAGACTCTAAGAACATGGAGGAAATGGAGTTCGCCAATCCTCTACGTCATGAACGAGTGCCTCTGTATGGCCAGATCAGGAAACTGAAAGAGCAGTTTGTCAAGTCAGTGGCCGTCTATGAGAAGCCTAAGAAAGGACACGAGTATGTGATAGGTGTTGATCCAGCTAAGATCACTGAAGACTCTTCAGGAGACTCTCTGGCAATGCAGATCATGGATATCACTCGATTGCCGTTTAAACAAGTGGCGACCGTAGTCATCAACGACGGAATACATTATCTTGAAGTGCCCGCCTTCCTTGCCAAGTGTGGTTATTACTACAACGAGGCCTGGATATTCATCGAGAACAATGATCAAGTGGGACTCTCAATTGCAGATTCATTGAACATTGATTGGGAATATGAGAATGTGTTCTCTGAGAAATCTGGCGTCTTTGGTTTCAGGACAACTGCAAAGAGTAAGAAGATGTCGTGTCTCGCCATCAAGATGTTGATAGAGACGAACAAATTGAAAATACGTGATACAACCACTATCAGTCAGTTGTCTACCTACATCAAGAAAGGCAACTCTTATGAAGCGGAAATGGGATATGCGGATGACGCTGTGTCAGCACTCATAGGTTCTATGTATTTCTTACAGGATCGTATGGGTTGGGAGCACAAGATTAATTTAGTCTCTAAAGTTGGTTACAAACAGTCACTAGCGGACATTGATCCACGATTGATCAGAGAAAAGCAGAAAGTAGATGATCGCAAAGAATTGTCGGAGGAAGAACCAATGCCATTCGGATTTGCCAACGAAACTAATGACGTTCCACAGAACATTTTCAGTCAGTCTACTATGTTCGGTAACTCGTAGTTATCTATGACCGTGGGGTTTACTCACGGTCATCTCTCCAAAAAACCCTTCCAGTTATAAATACATACATAACAAGGACAATTACAGCTCTAATTTATAACTGCGCTATAATTGTGCGATTGATCGTATAATTTATAATTTATAACGGAGGTTTTTATGGCATTTTCACTATCGCCATCGATTGAAGTTTTTGAAAAGAACGCTTCTTTCAACATTATGACTCTTCCAAGTTCATTGACCGGCATGGTTATTACGGCCGATTATGGACCTGCATTTGAAATCAAGGCAACCCCAACACAATGGGATTTAGAAAACAATTTTGGCACACCTGACAAATACAACTTTAGAGATTGGTATAACGCATGGAATTTCCAGCAATATGCAGATTCACTTTATCTTGTACGTCCCATCGATGCAGATAGGATGGCAAAAAATGCTGGATTCGCACTTGCAGGTGGAACGACATCAGCCGGACCAACAACATACCAAGCATTCGGACAGGGAAATCTATATAATGAGTCAATTGCGGAACAAACATTACCAGATTTGGTGGTGGATAGTAAAACAATCGCATTGACCGGTGAAATTTCCGGAACTAACCCGGCAACATATGATTATGCATCTTTCAGCCTCATGGGTTCAGAGACATTATCACAAGATACAAACGATCTGGATTTTATTAACGTTGGCGCAAATAACGTGTTTCAAATCACTGGAACATATGATAGTTATTCAGTAGATATTGTCGGAGAAGTTCCTACTGGTTGGGCTAACGATGGAACATTGACTGTTGCTTCAGGCGGCGAAGGCTTTGTTGTTGGTGAAACTATAACACAAGCAGGTACAGTACCGGCCGCGGCCGTTGTAACGGCTAGAGATGCAACGACAATAACAGTATCGGGCGTGACAGGTGTTTTCGAACTGACAACAGATTTAACCGGCGCCGGGACATCCATTGCATCGGCATCACTTTTGACGTCTACGTCATTCACGACAGCTGGTACCAGTAATGTTCTTACAGGTACGTTGGATGATATTAAACTTACATTTTACAATAAGTGGGTGACATCAACACAAGATCTTGGAATTGCCGTGTGTTCATCAGCTGCATCTTGGTCATTACCTGTGTCTAGTGATATCTCAAACGCGTTTAGTAGCTACTTTGAATTTTCACCAGAATGGAATAACGATGAATTTTTCGTGATCGTGTTTAAGTATTCTGGAACTGAATGGGAAATGCTTGAAAAGCACATGTGTTCTTACAGTGAGACAGCACGACACCCAGTAACTAACAGAGCAATCTATGGCGAAGTTTGGTTGAGAAATAATTCAAAATATGTTTACTGTAAAGTGGCGTCTACATCATCAACGGCCGCAGATGTGAATACGACATTTGGTGAATTACCTATCTTCAGACATGTGGACGATACCACGATTTATCCAAATGATGCTGTAGTATTTCCAGCCACAACCTATGACGGCGCTGGATATGCACAGGGAGATATTGACGACGCGTTCGAGATGTTCGACGATCCTGATTCTTTTGATATCAACATTCTTGTGGGTCATGAGAAATCAATGTCGAAAGCGTCAACAGTAGCAGCAAGTAGAAAAGATTGTATGGCGATCATATATCCTTACGAGGCGACTGAGTTAGTTGGTAAGAGCGCGGCAGACGCAACAACGTACATTGCTAGTAATTTTGGTACCGTAGATTCTAGTGGAACAACAGCTGTGTGGACTGATTGGAATACATATTCGGCAGTTTATGGCAACATGAAATATCAGTATGACAAATATAATGATATGAATCGTTGGGTAACTGTAGGTGGAGATGTCGCCGGTCTATACGCCGAGACTGACAGACTCCATGATCCTTGGTGGGCACCTGCGGGCATCCTTAGAGGAAAAATGAAGAATACGATCAAAGTAGCTTTTAATCCAACAAAGGCCAATAGAGATACATTGTATTTCAATGCAGTGAATCCTATTATGTCAGTGTTAGGAGAGGGCCAAGGTATTATCTTGGGGCAAAAGACCGCTACGAATACAGCATCGGCATTTGATCGTGTAAACATCAGACGATTGTTAATTACAATTGAGAAATCAATTGCAACATCGTTACGACCTTTCTTATTTGAGTTTAACGAAGAAAGTACTCGTAGTCAGATTAAAGGTATTATTAATCCTTATCTTGGTCGAATCAAGGCTAGACGAGGATTATATGATTTTAAAGTGGTTTGTGACGAAACTAATAACACAGCCGATATCATTGATGCAAACGGTTTGATTGTGGACGTTTTTGTCCAGCCCACAAAAGTTGCAGAATTTTTGCAGGTAAATGTGGTGGTAACCAAGACTGGCACTAGCTTTGACGAGATTGCTGTGTAGTAACACTATACGAATATTCGATGTTAAAATCTAATGTCTTTTACGGGTTATAAATAAAGGTAAGAAAAAGAGGTGCGACTAAAGTATCCGCTTTAGTCGCCCGACACATGGAGTTATAGTGTCGCCTCTTCAACAGTATTTATGGAGTTACAGATGAGTAAGAAGCACGATTATGAGTATGTGAGAGCATACTTTGAGGACAATGGATGTACTTTATTGTCCACAGAATATATTAACAACAGAACACGTTTAAAGTATATTTGTTCTTGTGATAATGAATCGGAAATATCATTTGGTCATTTTTTAAAAGGCAAACGTTGTAAGAAATGTGCTAGACTAAAAAGAGCGAATACTAAGAGATTTGATTATGATGCCGTTAAGTATTATTTTGAATCTCAAGGTTGTCAGTTGTTGTCGAAGAAATACAAGACAGTTAAACATAAATTGAAGTATGTTTGCTCTTGTGGCCACGAAGCCGAAATTTCTTTTGATAACTTTAAGCGAGGCAAACGATGTAAGTTCTGTAAGAAAGATAGACTGATGAAGACTTACCTCGAAAGAGGTCTAATGGTGCCTTTAGAGAATTTAAGTGAGTGGCAATTATATAAAAAAGTCACTTATAATATGACTGAAAGAGTTTACAGAAAATATAAGAAAATAGTTAATCCAGATGACTTGCCGAGAGGACAAGGAAAAAA
>JAOZRJ010000033.1:0-9368 GCA_029931885.1 Candidatus Omnitrophota bacterium
GAATGGAAATCGCTGAAATGGCTTTAGGTCTAGTTGAAGAAAATGTAGTGACTCGTAAGTGGATACAACGTGAGATCATGGGATACGAACCTGAAGATTGGAAGTTACATGATCAAGAAGAGGAAGTGGAATTAGAAAAATATGGTGTATCTGAAACGGAAGAGGGTGATGATATGACGGAACCAGGCGACGAGGCCCAGCCCGATAATGAAGGACCTGAAAAGGATCAGCCAGATAGGGACGAATAGCCCACGAAGTTAATTGAACGAAACTTATAAATAGGTATTAGATGAGTACAAAAGAAGCCTTATATCAAGCATTACTGAATCGCAGTAAGGCCGATTTTTCAAAAGTCGCTTCTAAAGTCTTTGAGGATAAACTAGAAGATTTGGTTTGGGAATATTACCAATCCATAGAAGAGGAATTGAAAGAGCAGTTGGCTTCGAGTAAACAGGTTGATGATTAGTGGTTTAATCACACATCAGCCATTAAACCATTAATGGACATAAAAGAGAGGTTTGTATGGATAAAATTAAAGAGCTAATCACGGCAACCAATAACGAAGATTATGTTAAGTTTCAAAGTATATTGGAAGGTGTCATAGAAGATAGATTCAAAGAAAAATTGTCAGTTGCAATCGAGAATATGAAGCAATCACTGTTCTCTGAAGAGGATGAAGCGGATGAAGAAGAGGAAGTTGAAGAGGGTTTCGCGGCCGACGATGAAGATGAAGAAGGCGACGAAGGTAAAGAGAATGACTCTACGATGACCGAGGAAGATGACGAGGAAGATGACGAGGAAGATGCCAAGGAAGAGGGGTTCGCAGGTCATGATCAAGATCCTGACACTGAAGAAGATCCTGACATGGTGGAATCAGAAGAAGTAGAGGAAGAGGAAGAAGATGAAGACGCGGGCTTGACTAAGAAACAACAAACACTGCCAGACAAATTGAAGAAAGCAATCCTTAAATCTAAAAAATAAGTCATGATTAAATTTTCAGAACTTTTAGAACAAGTCGTCGTCGAAGTCACCGCTAAGGCCGCTGTAGGTCGTAAGTTGGGGGGCGGGGTTGTTGTCAAGCACGATGCCAAGTGGAAAAAGAATCAAAAAACCAAAAAGAAATGGGCCAAGACGTCAGCTGGCAAGAAATCGGCCAAAATGTCGAAAATTCGCACAAGTAAAACGAGTTATCGGCCTAAACAACGCCAAGGCAAATACAGAGCACAAACATAGGATTGATATGACACTATTAGTAGAAGAAATTGATTTTCAATCGATCACAAATCTCATCGAAAAAGATACCGATAGCCAAGTCAAGAGATATTTAATCAACGGACCACACGTTGAATGTAATATTGAGAATCGTAATGGCCGGACATATCCATCGCCTGTAGTTAAGCCTCAAGTGGAGTCTTATCAAGGTTTGATATCAGACAATCGAGCAGTTGGTGAATTGAATCACCCGGATTCTTTAGAGATAGATCCAAAGAATATATCGCATAAAGCCGTCAAGCTTGAATGGGCCGATGACAACGTAGTGTTTGGTGAGTCACTTATACTCGACACTCCTAATGGTCTTATTGTAAAGAAGCTGATGGACGAAAAGATTAAGTTAGGCACATCCTCACGTGGTAGTGGTACACTGAAAGAGGGAGTAGTACAGAAAGACTATCAATACATATGTAATGATATTGTATGGCAGCCTTCAGCGCCTAATTGTTTTGTAGAAGGTATTTTAGAAAGTGAAACGCAGTGGGCCATTGAGAATGGTGTGTTGGTCGAAAAGCAGATTGACGATTTCAGGGAACGTCTCAAGGATTTTCGAGGTGCTGATATAGCTAATGTTGTTGGTGGGATCTTCGAAGACGTTCTACGAAGATCTATGCATAAAGTGTAAACATATCAAAGTTCAATAGATATTCAATTGCTGTTAATGAACTATATGATACAATGATAAAATTATAAGGTTTATAAATAACATTGTAAACCTTAATTACTAAGGAGAATTATGGGAAAAAAACAAGAACCAAAAGAGTTGGGAGCGATCCTTGAGTCTTTGAAACTTGATGAAACTGTGTTTACAGACGAAGTGATGTCTAAGATAGCGCTGGTAGTCGAGTCACAAAGTAACGAAAGACTTGCAGAAAAGGAAGCAGCCCTCGAAGAAAAAAACAAAACTGAAATTGCTGGATTCAAAGAGCAACTTATCGAGCAGTTAGATTCTTATCTAAACTACTTCGTAGAGAATTTCATTAAAGAAAATAAACAAGAGATTGCTGATTCTGTTAAGGTTAAAACTGCCGAACGTGTACTTGAAAACTTCAACAGTATGGTGAGTGACTTTAACCTCTCGCTGTCAGAAGAGCAGATAGACCAAACAGACGAAATCAATGATCTCAAAGAAAAACTTAACACTGCTGTTAATGAGAACATCAATCTTAAGGAAGACATCAATGAATCAAATAAGTATGCATTGATCCTTGAGCAAGTTCAGCAGATAGTTGTAGACTCAGAAAAATCAACTTTCGCTAAAATCGCTGAGAACTTCGATTACAAAGATGATGATTCATTCAAAGCTAAATTGACCACACTCAAAGAAAGTATCATCACTGAGAAAGTGGATGATGTCGATGAAGAGTTGGAAGATAAAGAGATGGATGAAGCACAAGACGAAGATTCAGAAGAGGAAGTTCAACAAGAGAGCGTTCAGGGTAACATGAAGTCTTACCTCAAAGTTCTTAACGGTTAATATAAAGGAGAAATAACAATATGGAAAAAGTAGATAAAAGACTTGTCGAGAAGTGGAGTCCTATTCTTAATGCCTCAGGCAAAGGAACACCAGTACTCGAAGAAGAAGCAAAACCTGGAATGGCTCAATTGTTAGAAAACCAGGAAAAATGGTTGAAAGAAAATGAAAACGACACAGGAAACTTGGGTCTTTTCACACCTATTATGGTTCCAATGGCACGAAGAATTGGTCCAGGACTTGTAGCTAATCAAATCGTTGGTGTTCAGCCTATGTCTGGACCAACTGGATTCGCATACGCATGGCGATCTTACTACTCAGGTACTGGCGAGAATCCTATGGTTCCAGCAGTAGATCCTCTTCATCGTGATGGCGGTGTTAGTGGAACTGGATATAGTAATGCACAAAGTGTAGCAGGACCAACTTTCAAATCTATCATTTTACTCTTAAGTAACGTGGCAGACGGTTCTACACAGACAAATACTGTGGCCGTTGGTGATGTTATCTCTGATGAGAATAACAATAGTTTTGGTACAGTTAAATTCCTCGATACTAGTGGATTGGCCTCAGGTCAAGCATACGCACTTGTTGAATTGGCAGCTGTTGGAACACAGCCAGCTGTTGGTGATGCACTTGAATATGATACCGCTTACGCAGATGGAACAGCAACAGTATTAGCAACATTCAATAACGAAACTCAGTATAACGCTATTCTTCCTAATTACGCTTCTCGTATTGCAACAGCGGACGGTGAAGTTCTTGGTGACGACGCATCCGGAGAAGATCACTTCCCATCAATGGGTGTGACCATGGAACGAGCAGCAGTAGTTGCTAAGACCAGAAAATTGAAAGCAGAGTATACTGTTGAAATGGCTCAAGACTTGAAAGCGATGCACGCACTTGATGCAGAAGCTGAATTGATGAATGTGATGCAGTATGAAATCGCAGCTGAGATTGACAGAAGTCTTGTTCACGAAATTAACGGCGCAGCAACTAACGCAGGCACATGGCAATATTTGGGTTTCAACCCATCTGTACCTGGAACCGCAGGCGCATTGACTACTCCTTCTCTTATTGGAACTGGTGTAGTATCATCTGATGGAAATTGGGAACAAGAGAAGTTTAGAACACTGTACACTAAGATTGTTAAGGAATCAAATTTGATTTCAGTAGCAACTCGACGTGGACCAGGTAATTATGTTCTCGTATCTCCTAATGTTGTATCAGCACTTGAAGGTTTGAATAACTTCATGTATTCACAAGTTGGATCTGATCTCGGTCAGGTTGGTGGAGTAACTAGATCAGGAACACTTGATGGCCGATTCGCAGTTTATGTAGATACGTTCGCAAGAACAGATTACGCAACTGTTGGATTCAAAGGACCTGGAAACTTGGATACTGGTGTAATTTATTGCCCATATATTCCCGTCATGACACAGAAGGTCGTGCATGAGAGAACTTTCCAACCGGCGATAGGTATGATGACACGTGATGCGATTCTTTACAACATGAATGGAACTGGTGCTTACTACAGAACATTCGCAGCAAACTTTACTGGCTCACAACTTGGCTACGCAGTTAACGCTAACGTAATGGGATAATCAAGTACTTGATTAAGTAACACTAAAGGAGACTTTCGGGTCTCCTTTTTTATTGCTTTTAAAATGATAAATAGATGTATACGGAGAGTGAGGCAGGGTCTATGACGTTACTCCTTTCGTGTGGTTAGGTTGAAATACCCGACAAGATTAGGGAGCCTTACGGCTCCCTTTTCATTGATCATAAATACTATAGAGGGAAAGAAGGTAGCTCCTTTGATTCAAATGCCGTATCTTTTGAGTCTTACCTCTCAATCACGTAATTTCAATACGGAGAAATTCATGCGCACACAATATGGTTATATCTATCTTACCACCAATCTAATCAACAATAAAAAATACATCGGTCTACATAGAAACAACAAATTCAACAAGCTATATCTGGGCAGTGGTCGAAATTTAAAAAACGATCTTTACATATATGGACGCAAAAACTTCAAAGTTGAATTATTGTCTATAGCATACGATGAAGCAGAATTGAATAATAAAGAAATTCAATACATTGCTGAATATAATGCTGTTGAAGATTCGATGTATTATAATATATTCACCGGCGGCCATTATACTGCAAGACATCTACAAGAGACTAAAGACAAAATTTCAAAAGGAAATCGAGGAAAAATACGCACAACCGCAATGAAAGAACATATGCGAAAAGTGAAAACAGGAACAACATTGCCAGAATCTACAAAGGAAAAAATGAGCAAAGATCGCAAAGGTCAAAAAAAGACAGCCGATCATTGTCGAAAAATTGGATTGGCCAACAAAGGAAAAATTGTATCGCCGGAAACACGATTGAGGATGCGTAATGCTAAATTAGGCCAAAAGTTTGGCCCTCAAAAAAATCCACAACCAAAGAATGTTCAGTGTCCTTATTGTGATGTTACGGGTATAAGATCGAATATGAACAGATGGCATTTTGATAACTGTAAGAAAAAACCGATTTAGTAGAAAACAAAACGATTATATTTCCCGCATCAATTTCGGGCAGTTTGACGATCTTCGGCACGCCCTAAGTAGATATCTTCCATCACCAATCCACCTTGTCAGAGTCGATTGAAGCTACTCCAAACAAGCAAACGACAGCGATGTCCATAAGTTCATTGCCTATAGTTTCACCTGAAGCATTGACATGTATTGCTTGTAATACCTCGTAGACCTCTTCAGCTAAGGCGCCGTAGATTTCGTGTTTAGATGAAAATGAACCAAGGCCTTTCTTACGTCGCACGTCTTTATAGAAATGCTCGAATTTTTCCCAAGCGTCTTGCACTTCTTTCTCAGTGATTAGTTCTCTCATTTTGAACTCGCCTTTGCCTTGTAGGTTAGTGTTTTTTCAGCTTTAGATTCTAATCGAGTTATTTCATTTCCGGCTTTTAGCCACTCTTCAGTCAATCTCTTCAACTCTTCACGTTCCTGTTCTTTGGTTTTATAGATTGTTCCATCATTGAATATTTTACTCATGATACCTTTGTATTTTGTTGTTTAATTTCATCGGCCGTTGCTATCAGCCAACGTTTGATTCGTTTGTGATCAATGAATATAATGCCGATTGCATATCCCTCAGGCACGCCACTTTCCGATATATAACGTTCGGCCGTTTCTTTGTTTGTTGCCATTTGTGATTCAGGCACAAAAGCGATTTTGTCCTCAGTCTTACCAAGGGCTTTCAGTACGTCCTGCGGTGTTGGGTGCTTCTTCATTGCCAGCACTTTTTTCATGCAACTGTCTCCATTTCTGTTGTTCGCAAAATTCACATATCCACATATCAAATTGAGAGCTGTAATGAACCATGTCCTCTGAGATCTCCATAACTCCGCCTTGACATCCGCATGATTCACATATCGGATATTCATTGTCGTTTATCGCCATGCTCATACGTCTCTCTTACCCTCCCATAAGTGATAGACAACACCAAATCGTGGTATTCCATCAGGCGTCAAATTCTGAAAGCGGACTGTAGCGTCTCCACCTGAAGGCCACGTCATGAGATTTCTCAAATATTCTTGATTGCCCTTAATTCCCGCATCGAATTGTTTGCCTTCATCTGTAATCAAAGAAACTGATTTTATCATGCCGGAATAGTTGCCTTTGCCTTCGTTCAGGGAAACAACCGTGTATTCAGCGTCTTGGAATTCCTTTCTTTTCAATAGAGATTTGGATCGTTTGCCTTCATACGACGAATCACCTTTTCTAATCATTTGACCTTCCATTCCATTGGCCAGATAATCGCCATATAGTTGGTCCAATTCTTCTTGATTATGTACTTTTGTCGTTGGAACTATTACGATATTCGATACATCTGCCAACAGGCCTTTGATATAAGTGTTACGACCGTAGAAACCGCCCACTCTAATAGTATCGTAAACCCAGTATTCCAGTTTCTCTGCACTCTCTATCAGATTCTTTGCCGTTGGTTTCGACTTTTTAGCTAGTGATATAATTTTATTGAAATCATCTTTCAAAGCATCCGTATATAATTCGCCATCCAGTACCAATGTAGGATCGAGATCAAACATAGACTTTAGGGATTCATGGATATGAGGCGCTGACACAATTGGCTTGCCGCCTCTTGACCACATGCCCGTCTTATTGATAAGACATCGCATCCCATCCAATTTCGGTTGAGAGTAAACATCACTGAAATCGCCATCAAAGGCCTTTGGATATTTGTGTGCTAACATAGCTTCAGGATATCTATCGCCATCGACTGATGATAGATCACTGAAATAATGTTCATCCAATTTCTTGATATATTTTGCGTAAGCCTCTTTCTCTGCTTGCTCTTCAGGTGTGGTTTCATTTGATCGGCCAATATTTTTGCCGTTACAAATGGTCCATTCAGAAGTGACCATTTGGCCATTGACTTGACCGGATATACTGTGATATTTATTATTTTCACATTCGATCATCCACTGTTGAATAGCGCCTGTGGCCGTTCGTTTATACAATGGTCCAAATACTTGATTCGATACGTTCATGATACCTCGTTGTCTTTCCAGACCAAGTCATGATGACAGTCTGAACATAATGTTTTTATCCAATGATTGACTGAATGTTGTTTGCCCGGCTTTCCGCAGATTCCACATATCATGCCTGACATCCCTTCATAGTGATATAACAGATTTCGCATGTCGTCTGTTGACGTCTTTGACATATAGAACCGCAACTTGCCAAACTTCTCTTTCACTTGAAGCGCCACGGGTGGTTCAGCATCGCCTGGATGATTGGTGATATAATCAATTATTAAATCTTCCAATTTCTCTGATAACTCGTTCAATACCCCGAACCAGCCATCCTTAATACTGTTTCCAATCACATTGCCGATACGATATAAATTAGGATACTTTTCGACCAACATTTCTGACTTTAATGTCATATCATTCCTTTCTTTAGTTTTTCAATTCTCGTCACGCCTGACAACGCCTCGCTGCATTATTTGACCCATTCATCTTCGTAATATTCACGACAATAATCGGGTTGAGATAATTGTTTTTTAAGTTCATCCATCACAGCGTTCGCAGTTGCTATACATAACTCCACAGCGAATATTGGTGCTGAGTCGCCAGCAATCCGTCTCGCTATTTGTTCAAGTTCTTTTTTACTGAGCGTCATCTTTAAAATTGCCTAGTGAATCACAATGATTGGGTGGATATCCATGTTTGTTTATTATTCCGCTTTTTATAATTGCCTTAACACACACACCAATGACATCGCCTATGATTAAAACTATGAAAAAAGTTAACCACGGCGATGATGCCATGAACGCAAATA
Source organism: Candidatus Omnitrophota bacterium (assembly GCA_029931885.1). The sequence continues at coordinate 8,116 of JAOZRJ010000033.1, forward strand.
GAGTCATTTTCATTCCATTCTTTAAGATTCTTTAAGATGATTGTAATGATTTGAAGTTAAATTCATTTCATCGAGGTTCCATATACCTTCATCCTGTATCTTCTCATATACTGGACGTTGAGGCATCTCTCCACGTTTCTTGATTACCCAAATCGTAGACCCCCAATAAGGGTCTTTCTCCCAATAACTGAACAAGTCCTCTAATTCACTATATAACAAGCCTTCAGCATCCGCACAACCCCACGCAAACATGTCATTACAATTAACGGAAACATTAAAAGACTTCTGCGCCTTTTCAGGCCAGTCTTCCTCCCACCAATGAGAGTTGAGAAAGACAACACCTTTCAATAGCAACAATGCCAACGCCTCGCCATCGTCAAAGTGATAGTCTCCATTACTGATATGTAGGCGTGGAATGATTTCTTCATTGTAAATGACTTCTTTTATTCGATCATCTTCTGCTTCCATAACTCCAATTCTCTTTTATATCGATTCGTTAATTTCAATTTCTTGTATAACCTCAGAACATAAGGCGCCATTTCCAGGTCATCTTCCTCTGCAATGTGCTCATTGTAATTCTGAATAGCAGCCACATAAGCGCCCTTTGAGTCATAGTAAGAACCGACAAGAAACTTATTCCGGGTTTCTAAAAATACTTCATCGGCCTTATCATCAATATCATTACTCCAAGTCAATGTGATTGGCTTCGTCTGACCACGAGATTTGTATTTTGTGTATGTCTCTTCAGTGCCATCCTTACGAGTTATTGATATCACGACATTCCTCGACCCCACAAATGGCTTCAACTTGACTATCACAATCTCATCTTCATCGTATATATCAGCACCTTCATAAACAACGTTGCCTACAGTAACCTTGTAGTTAGCGTCTTTGATACGATGTAAATACAATTCGGAATATCGATCTGAAACTGTCATAGTTCGAAATGGTTTAAAGAACACTCCCACGGCACTACGTCTCACAGTTGTATACGTTTGAGCCTTTGTGAATCGTCTCACAAGTCCACTTGTCAACGAATCACCTCTTTGATATTTCTTGGCATCACCCATTTCAATGATTATGCCATCTTTGGTCATTCTGAAGACACTGCCAGCCTTGAATTGCACACAATCATCTGTTTTCTTCATACATACTCGACATGATCCGTTAACTCGCACTCGATAATTCTCGAATAAGAACTTATTTCGTCTCACCTTTTTCCAACGTTTGCCTTCCCCTTTCGAATATGTCAT
>JAOZRJ010000033.1:9378-10168 GCA_029931885.1 Candidatus Omnitrophota bacterium
ACATCGCCCGACGAATTTGATAACACTGCCATCGGATCTCTCGGTTTCGCATAACCGAAACTACTCACATACATTACTGCCACCAACATCATTACAAGCTTTTTCATTTTAATTCTCCTTTAAATTTAATAAGTTCACTATATAGGTTCAATTACTGTTCCAAACTAAAGCTGCTTGGATGAATACTCATGTCAGACAGATCAAGGAACTTGCTCAAAATTTCCGGTTCGTAAAGACTCACTTTGATATTATGCCCGCCCTGTAACAAGTAGGGATAGAAGTTAGCTCCAAACGCTATTTGACTTGTATTCTCAGGCAACACTTGAATGAGATATTCCCAATCAATCTCTTTATGTGGCGCACGACCTTGATTGCCATAAGGAAGCAATACGAAATAATCAACCACATCTTGCCACGTTCTATATATGTCAGCAAAATCATCAATTGATTCTTTATCAGATATAATCAAATGAAAATTGAGCTTCACATTATGTTTTAACAACAAACGACTGGCATCTGGCCAATAATCTTTCAAATGTTTATGACAACTAACAGCTACACCGCCACAATAACGTTCCGTGGCTTCGCAAATCTCTTCAGTGAGATTCATTCCATTAGTTGTATAGTTTGGTTCAATTCCGAGGTCTTTAAACGTTTTTAAAATGCTACTGAACATGACATGCTCTGTTGGCTCACCGCCACCAATGGCTACTTGAAAAGGTCTTTGATTCTCTGTCATTGGACCGAAGAAAGCTTTAATCTTGTCAACGATGTTTTCAAAATGCTTGCC
>JAOZRJ010000034.1 GCA_029931885.1 Candidatus Omnitrophota bacterium
TGATATAAAGTCAAGCCACGGAAAAATAATATTAATAAAATTATTTCTTTTAAAAAAAATATTAAATAAATTTAAAATCCAAGCCACAAAAAAATATACAATACCGCAAAACCCATAAATCAAAGGAGATTCTATTTTTAAAAACCTACTAATCAAACCATAATTTAAAAGCTGGCCGCACCCATACCCGTACCAGGCTCTCTGTCTCCACAACTCCAAGAGCGAAGATCTATGCTTATGATAAACAACCGCTGCATCTAAATAAATAATTTCTTTCTTTGTTTGTTTTTTAAGTCTCATAGCAAACTCTAAATCTTCCCCTGAAACAAAATCGTCTCTGAAAAAACCTATTAAATCAAAAGCTTTTTTTCGATATGCAACATTTGCCGTTGGGGGAAAACGGCCAAATGGCCCCTGACTTAAATGTTCTTGCGATAATCGTCCTTTGTATTCTTGATATTTCTCAATAACAGTCCTCGGACAAAAAGCTTTTATAGCTCCTGCGACTCCAAAAACATCTTCTCCCTTAAAGCTTTCCGCAATTTTAACTAACCATTCCTTGCTCACAATACAATCCGCATCTGTAAAAACTAAAATAGACCCTTTCGCATTCTTAACGCCACAATTACGAGCAACGGAAGGACTTTGGTCTCTTGTTTCTTTTAATAAAATAATTTTGCAATCATCAATCTTTGAAATCATCTCATACGTACCGTCTGTTGATTTATTATCAACAGCAATAATTTCATATCTATCCTGAGGATAACTTTGGTTTTGAACAGACTCAATACACTGCAGAATTGTCTGCTCTCCATTAAAGATAGGAATAATGACCGAAATGAAAGGATATTGATTAGATTGATTCATTTTTTTTAAATAAATTAGTAATCCCCAAAGGAAGTCCACAAAGACTACCAATAGAATTCGACAAACAGGAAATAAGAAATCCTGGATAAATTTTTATCAACATTTTAATCTCAAGCATCTTTTGAGAAACGCCAATATAAGAAACAAGCCCTAAATAAATCAACAAACATCCAAAAGCAATTCTAACGCGTCCTAAAGCCACGGACATTAATCCCAAGCTTAAGACACCTGCTCCCCAGCTTATAAATGGAAACTCTTTATTCTTTAAATTTACATATGTATTCCAAAATCCATATTTAAATTGCTGCTTAATCGTCCCTAAAAAACTATTTCTCCTAAAATGCACAACTTGAGCTTCAGGAGTATAATAAATTTCTTTATTTTGTTTTTTGCATCGAAGACACAGATCTAACTCTTCTGCTGGATAAACATTTTCATCAAACTTATTTTTTGCGAAGAAATCTCGCCTAATAGCCATATTACACCCAAAAACTTTCTTTACATACCCTTCGTTTCTTGAAACAAAATCTCCTCGAGAGTTAACCTTTTCCCAAAAATTATTAGAATCATGATCCAAAATCTTTCCCCCAGCTATCATAACCTCAAAATCTTTTTCAAAAGGTTCAAATAGTCTCTCAAGCCAATCTTCATGAGGAATACAATCAGAGTCAATTAAAGCAAGAATATCTCCTTGAGCTTCGAATGCAGCTCTATTTCGAGAAAATGATGGCCCTCTTTGAGTGTCGTTATGAAAAATTCTTAATCTTGGATCTTGATAACTATCAAGAATATCTTTTGTCTCATCATTTGAAGCATCGTTGACTACAATAATTTCGTAATCTTTAACGTTTTGGACCAATAAAGAATCTATGCACGACTTTAGAAACCAATCTCGATTATAAACTGGAACAATAACAGATATCCGCACTATTTTCTTTCTTTTATAAAATTTAAAATCTTAAACTCAAAATTCTTGCAACTTTTAATTAAATCGTAGTCTTTAGAAAAAATGAGTCCGTTGTTAACAAAAGATTGCCTTAGCTCCAAATTTTCAAACACAGACATAATTCCTTTTTTTGCATCATCAAAGCTTCCTGTTTGAAAAACCCACCCCATCTTTAAATGCTCAACAAATTTAACTTCTTGGGTTACAACAACAGGGCACCCGCATGCTAAAGATTCTAAAACAAGCAAACCAAACCCTTCATGATTGCTTGATGATAAAAAAAGATAAGAACTTCTTAAAATGCAAGCCATTTCTTCTTCTGAAACATAGCCAAAGTTTCGAATATCCATCAAAATCTCCGAATCCTCTACTTTCTCGCCAATAACCCAAATCTCTGCATCAAAATTTCCTAAACTTCTTAAGATCTCGATTGAAACGTCTAGCCCCTTTCTTGAATCTTTCCGAGCAAAAATTAAAATTGGTTTTTTATGTTGTCCTTTTATTTTCTGCCCTTCACTAGAAAAAATATCTGAATTAATTCCGTTCTGGACAACATGGCTAGTGTTGACAAGCCTACTTAATTCTTTTTTAAGCGTTTGAGATGCAGCTAAACAAGAAATAGAAAAAATTTTTAATCCTATAAAATAAAAGAAATTAATTAACTTACGCAGAACACTACTTTGATAATAAAAAACATCGTAGTCTTGCGCAAAATACAAAACACTCTTTGTATTTCTAATAAATAAAAATACTGCCATCACAATAATATCAGCGATAACAATGTCTACTTTTATTGGTACAAACAGGGCCCAAAGAATTGTTCCCACTTTTGATTTCCATAAAATTTTCTTTATCTGAACTTTTTTAGATATTTTAAACTTAGTATTTAAAATATTTGTATGAATCGAAACATCGTGTCCTTGCTCTGCTAAGAAATTAGCATAAAGAACTGTTGTCTTGTCTCCTCCGCGTGTTAAAAGACTATGTCGATAAAATACGATTTTCATATTATCAAATTATTTATTTGTTGCTCCAAGCAACCTAAAATCTCCTGAGAAGTTATATTTTGCATACACATATATTTTCCTCTACACGTTGGGATTGTGTATCCAAAGTATGTGCATGGAGAGCATTTCACCTCTTTTTTCAAAACAATGTTGTTTTCATTTTCATGAGCCCATTTCTTTGAATTTCCAGATCCAAAAACTGAAACTGTCGAAGTTCCTAATGCAGTTGCAATGTGCAATAGGCCAGAATCAGTTCCAATAAAAATTTTACTGGAAGAAATAATATCCGCAGCTTCGACTAATGATGTTTTTCCAAAAAAATTATGTAACTTAAAATGCTCAAAATTTTTCTCTATCTTGTTAAACGCCACTTTATCAGCGCAGGCTCCTAAAAGCACCACTTCAAAATTTTTCTTTAGAAAAAAATTTATAATAACTTTGATTTGAGAATTTAAAAGCTGACGCGCCGGAATGCTTCCCCTAACACTTAGCGTAACATAATTTTGTAAAATCTTTTTCTGGTTTTTCTCAAAAACAATAAAAGACCCTTTTAGCTTACTATCAAGCAAGTCATCTCTTAAAACTGGACGAAAAAGCTCTCTAAAATTATCAAGTTCGTAAATATCATTCTTATATTTAGTCTTATAATGAAAAAGTTTCTTTCGAAGTATTCGCGTACCAAATCCAATTCTGTATTTCGTTTTTGTAAAATAACTAACAATAGCAGAAAAATAATGCCATTGCTCGGTATCAACAACAACGTCATATTGTTTTTGAAAAATAGAAAAAAGCCCTAAACCGTAATCATAGCCAAAAACAGACAAATTCAAGTCTTTTTGGGAAGAAAATACTTCTTGATTACGTTTTTCACATAAAATATGAATATCAATACCAGGACTTTGTTTCTTCAAGCTTCTTAAAAATGGCAAAACAAAAACAGCATCGCCAATGCCTCCGGGGCGAATAATAAGAATTCTTTTTATTTCATCAATAAATATCTTCTTTTCTTCCAGAACTGGAAGAAAAGAAGAAACAATTGCACCAAAAATAATATCAAGCAACTTGATAAGCTTTATGCGGATGCCTGCCTGAGAGATAATAATATTTTTTATTCCTAATCGCATATTTTAAAAAATTATATGTAAAATAATGCAATAATATATGCTGCCCACAAAAGAACCGTCAACAAAATGATTTTTTCTGAAAAAATAATTTCTCCTGGATCAGTTTTGCTATCCTGTGAATAAATCAAAACCGAATAACGCACAACTCCAAAAGCAACAAAGACAGAAGAAAATCCTAATCGAAAAGGTCCGACTGCTTGTGCATTAAATGAAAAAAATGAATATAAAACATAAGAAACTATTGTTAAAAAAGAGAATCCTATTATCAGCTGATCGAGAAACTTCTTCTGGTATTTCTTTAAAACGGGACGGAACAAAAAAGCTTTGTCTTTCAGAATAATAATTTCTCGACGACGTTTAGAAAAACCTAAAAAAAGAGCAAGAAATAAAATGCATAATTGGATCCATAGAGAAGGCTCCACAAATATTGCCGATGCCCCAGCCCAAATTCTTAACTGAAACCCAATCGCGATCAAAATGACATCTAAAAAAGGAATTTTCTTAATAAAAAAAGTATATGCTAGATTTATAACAAAATAGCTCATCGTAACAACGAGAACCATTATATTGACAAAATAGCATATCAAGAAACCTATCCCAAGAAAAATAAGACTAATTAAAAGAATTAATATCTTTAAAAAAGTCTTTCCTTCAAAACTATTCCCCTTTTTTTCACTATGAAATTGATCAGTTCTATTGTCGTGAAGATCATTAATAATATAAACGCTGCTAGAAACTAAACAAAATCCAAAAAAGGCAAACAAACAGCTATAAAAACTTTGAGTCTCGAAAAAATGTCCAGAAAAAACAGCAGGAGTAAAAATAAAAAAATTCTTAACCCAATGCTTGACTCTTATTAATTGCATAAATTTTAGCATTTTATTCACTAGATAAAAATTATTGTATTTGAATCTTACCTAACTCCACAACAAACTTACTATTTTTCTTATCCTCGGATGTCAAAATACCAAAAGCTTTATTTCGTTTCTTGTTTACAAATATCAAAGCTTTTAAATTATATTCCCCTGGTTCTAAGTCCGGCAAAACCATCCAAACTTTTTCATTAACAAAATCTCCCTTTTCCCACATCCCGGTCGGCCAAATACCATAACCAATATCCCGGAAAGGAAGAAATATTCTTTGGCCATCTTTTTCAAAGAATATCATCATACCATAAAAATTTTCCAAATCCTGAGAAGCATTCCAATAAAAAACGAGTGGCAATATATTTTCTTTCTCATTAAATATTCCAATATCTACAGCATTTAACAATAATCCCGGAGCCGCAAACCGATTTAAAAGGTTCAGATTACTTAAGAAACTGTCCTTAGAAACTTCTACAAGTTTTTCTCTGGATTGTTTGTTTTTTCTTAAAAAAACTAAATTATTAAAGACTTGCTCAATTCTCCACCCTTCTTCTAAAAACCTATAAACCCTAGTATATTCCCGTTTCGACCCTAAAAATAAAAGCCACCTGTCATCAAAATTAATTAATGCATACTCTGGCTGTTGAGGAATCACAAACGGACGCTCTCCTGTAATTGGATTTCTTCCTTCGACAATATTATGAAAAGAATAAATTTTTTCTCTTGTCGAAAGATAAGGCAAAAACTCAAACGTTGCGACAATCGAAGCTTGACTAGGAACTTCTAAAAGAATATCATTTTTCAGTCTATTCATATCAGGAATAAAATCTGGATGCTGAAATCTCTTATAAAACTCATCATGAAAAATCATCTCTTTTCCTTGAGAAAACTTTATCTCATTCTGATAGTAATCGCTATATTGCATAAAATTACACATACTCAATATAAAGAAAACTGCCAATACGGAAAAATATAGTCGTCTGCTAAGTTTATCTCTCGTGCGCTTAAAAGCAAAAACAGTAGAAATAAAAATAAAAGGCACTATGCTTGCGGCATAATGAAAATGAATTGTATGTTGAGGAATCCCTGTTGACAGAAAACTTTGAAGAAGTAACGGTAGCGGGATGAGCAGAATGAGCGGGCTTAAAAAGCTAATCGTCAAAGGAGCAAAAAGACGACAAAGAAATTCTATATTAATGCTTCGAAAGATAAGCTTAACAAATTGCAAAGGAAACTGAACAGCTAAAGAAAATACATCTTTATTAACATCTTTTCCAAAAGGAGAATATTGACTCAAATATGCATGTGGAGCATCTAGTCCTGTTCGAAAATAAGGAATTAAAATGAAAACACTTAAATAAAACATGACAAGCCCAATGACAATCGGAACAACACCCCACAACACTTTCCTCTCTTTCTTAACAATCAATCCGTAAAATCCAAACATAGTTATAACCAAAGGCATGTTTTCTTTGATCAACGACGTTAAAAAAGCTACCGCCAAAAATGATGTGAGTCTCCCTTTAAAAAACAAATAAAACATTATAAAAAAAAGAAACATAGCGAAATTTTCAAAATGAAACTCAAAAAACATCGCAAAAAGATTTGGAGGATATGTTAAATATATTGCAAGTAGAGCTATGGCTGAAAAAACTCCCAAACGCTCTTGTGCTATTTTATAAAAAACAAAGGACCCTGCTGTGAAAGAAAAAACTTTTAAATATACAAGCGTTAATGGATGCTGAAATAAGAAGAAGATCGGAGATGTTAAAAAAGCAACATAATGAGAATGGCTGGCCAAAAAGCTTGTTCCCATCAAAGAATTCTCTACCCTCCCCTGAGTAAGATTCCACATAAGATTTGAAAACAGCGCAAGATCCCAGTCGTAATAAGAAAAAGAAAGATATTTATAGGTGAGAAAAGCAACCCAAAAAATAAAAGCCGAAAAACAAATTAATAGTGCCCAGCAATTTTTTTGCATAAACCGTTGATGCTTCTTAATAATATTCTGAGGGTCGAAAGAAAATCTTAAAAAATTTTTTAAAAACATTTTAACAATCAGTTATTCTAAGAAAATTTTTAAAGCACCAAATCAAAGTACGTTATCCTGTTCCTCTGATCTGATAAAAACCTTTTCAATATCAAGCTTATCCATCTTTGTCATAAGCTAAAACTAATATCAATCTTTGAGTCACTCAGCTGAAGAAAAACCCTCAAAGGCTTTAAGGCTTTTTTCTCTTTATTTTGACCTAAAAAGCTAAATTTATTCTTCTTTTTACGGTCATATTATTACTTTTAAAAATCAAACCTGCCAAAAGCCAAATCTGCCCATCTATGACTTTTTTAAATTATCATTATTAAATTAATTATCGAATTCAAAAATTAAGTTTTCCTTAAAAATAACATTCACTCGAGACACTAAAAAAATATAAGGTTATTTTTTAAATTTTAATGCTCTTATTATATCAAGGACTGGGTAATTGGCAAGAAAAGGGTTTTGAAAAAATAAGCTTTTTTCTATTAAGAAACAGGATGGAAATAAATTTTTACTAGCTTAAAAATAGTCAAAGAAATTTAGAAGTTTTTCTTGTTAATTTTTAGAAAGAAGTGCACAATACAATAAAGCCTTATAGAGGCAAATTTTTCTAACAAGGTAAATAACCTACGGAAAAATATATGAAAAAATGCCCTTACTGTTTTGAAATCTTAACGGAAGAACTTAAACACTGTTCTTTTTGCAATCAGTTTATTATTGATCCAGTGATTGATGTGGATTATAAAAGCATTGAAAAGAAAAAATGTGTTTTTTGCGGAAAAAAAGTTTTTAAAGAAGCTCGAATTTGTAAGCACTGTCACCAATGGCTAGATAAGGTCGTCGACGCAGAAAACACGTATGACAATATTGACTAGCCTTCTTTTATTCGATTAAAATTAAATCTCTTAGTTTTGTTTTTGTTTGATTGATAGTGCCTTGAGGAATTTCAATAGCCAAAGAGGCTTTCCAAAAAAGAGGACTCAGACAAAAAGGCTTAATTGCTTGAACTAATCCTACTACTCGTTTTTCTTTATCAATAAAAATAACGTCAATAGAAAATTTCATAAAAAACATATGAATTGCCTGACATCCAGGAATGACGAGAGCCTCTCCCGAAGAAAAACAATTTTTTCCAATAAGCCCTTTAAGCCGAGAGAAAAAACTTTTAGCATAAACAGCATTTGTAGCAATATTTATTTTTTGAGTTAAATTAACGATAGTCATATTATATAAATTAAGGAAGGTAATCCTTAGAGGCTTTTAAGAGCTAAAAATTTCTTTGTCAATTGAAAGACCTCTTTTGACAAAATCCTCAAAGCAAACAGGAAGATATCCCGTGGCTTTAAACTGACCTAAAACTTTTCCGCCCTCTCCGATGCCTTCATGCTTAAAAATAAAGACATCTTTCATTTCAACTTCTCTTTCTTTGTTAAGGCCGCAAACTTCCGTAATTCCTGTAATACGCCTAGAGCCATCAGCAAATCGTGAAATATGCACAATAACGTCGATAGCAGTTGAAACCATTTCATAAATAGCTTTCAAGGGAAGATCGACTCCGCTTAAAAGAATCAGAGAACTCATGCGGACCAAAACATCTCTAGTCGAATTTGCGTGAATTGTCGTCATTGATCCATCATGACCTGTATTCATAGCTTGAAGCATATCTAAGACTTCCGAACCGCGGCATTCACCAATAATAATGCGATCTGGCCTCATACGAAGGGAGTTAACAAAAAGATCGCGAATTGTGATCGCCCCTTTTCCTTCAACGTTTGGCGGACGCGACTCTAACCTGCCCCAATGACGCTGTCTCAATTGAAGTTCGGCCGCATCTTCAATGGTAAGAATACGTTCACCATCCGGAATAAAAGATGAAATAATATTTAAAAGTGTTGTTTTGCCTGAACCTGTTCCCCCAGAAACAATCATATTTTTTCTGCACAAAACACTCGCCTTTAAAAAATCTACCATAGGTTGAGAAATAGAATGATACGTATGCAAAAGGTCTTCTACAGTAATTTTTTCTTTCGCAAATTTTCGAATAGTTAACATGGGTCCTTTTAATGACAAAGGAGGAATAATCGCGTTAATACGAGACCCATCTGGAAGACGCGCGTCAACCATAGGAACAGACTCATCAATACGTCTTCCTAAAGGTGCAATAATACGCTCAATAATAGAACGTATTTGTCCATTAGAAATAAATTTTTTTCCTGTAAGAATAATTTTTCCTTTTTTCTCAACATAAAGTTCATTTTTATTATTTACCATAATATCGGTAATTTCAGGATCAGCCAAAAACTCTTCCAAGGGGCCAAGCCCTAAAGTTTCGTCGGTAATCTCTTTAACTAGACGCCTGCGCTCATCATGAGAAGAAATTAAAGCGCCAGCTTGTTCGGCTAAAAGATCGCCAATAACTTTTTCAGTGCTCTCTCTTATCCTCTTAAGCTGAACAGGATCACGAAGTGCTTCTGTGGTAATGCTGCTTAAGTTTAACCGATCAACCAGCTTATCATGAACAGCCTGCTTGAGCTTAATAATCTGATCATCTTCTTTTGAGGTTAATAAAACATCTTTACTTTCCAATGTTTTGTCAGAAATTCCAAATTTATTCCAAAAATCAGATTCTTGCCCCATTTCCGTACTAGAACGAATACGAGACGCGTCGACTCCCTGCAAAAAAACATTTTCCTTAAAAAGATTATCAGCTAACTTTTCCAAGGCCTCTGTGGTTGCGCTATCAGGGGCATCAAGAACGCAAGGAATGCCTCTATTTAGAGCCAACCCTACGGCACGTCCATCTGAAGGAATTTGGGCAAAAATATCACAAGGAAGAACCGATCGAACCTCCTGCCACGCAACACCTCCATGGCTTTGAGAACGGTTTAAAACAAGTTTTACCATTTGATTAGGAAAATGCAATTTTTCTAAAACATTTAAGCACCAACGTGCCTGATAAACAGCTAAGACATCCGGAGTGGCTGTCAACAAAACAAGATTACATTGATCAATAACCGTAATAAGCGTTTCACTAAAAACCTTACCTCCGTCAATAATGATATACTCATAAAAAGGTTTTATTTTTTTAAAAAATAACGTAATTTTTTCTTGATTTACATGAGCGACTTGATCGATATGAAGAATACAGGAAAGAAAATCTAATCCTGAAGAATGTCTGACCGCTGCCTTAACCATCAACTGAGGATCTTCGATTGACTGTTCGTCAGAAATAATATCAACGATAGATTTAGAAGC
>JAOZRJ010000035.1 GCA_029931885.1 Candidatus Omnitrophota bacterium
ACATCAATAACAACAATTATATAAGGCATTCCATTGCCTTTTGTGTGATAATCTACAATGTTTCGTGATCCAGTCTTTGCAAGCATGGAATAACGAGACTCCATCTCGCCAACAACCCAATGCAATGCAGCAGTTACTTTTTTTGGATTTGTTACAGCGGGGCACAACACATGAGGAATTGAATTGTATTGACTTAACTCAACCATCTTTGGATCTACCATTAAAAATTTAACCTGATCAGGAGAATACTTAAAAAGCATTGATAAAATAATACTATTTAAACAAACAGTTTTTCCTGAACCCGTTGTTCCAGCAACTAAAAGATGCGGCATGTCAGCCAAATCAGCACTTAAAGCTTTGCCAGCGGTATCTTTTCCAAGAGCTAAAGTCAGTCGCGACTTAGACGACATAAAACCGCTTTCTGCCAAAACTTCCTTTAAAAAAACAGCTGACGACCAAAGGTTAGGCACTTCAATTCCAATACGATTTTTCCCTGGAATCGGAGCCATTATTCGAACCGCTTGTGCTTTCATAGCAAGCGCAATATCATCAGAAAGCGTTGTAATGCGCTGTACCTTTACGCCAGGTGCTGGTTCGAGCTCATAACGCGTGATAACGGGACCGCGTTCAATGTCAGCAACACGCACAGAAACACCAAATTGAGCTAAAGTTTCTTCTAATGTCTTTGCTCCCCCAACAAGATCATCTTGCATCTTTTGCGAAGAAACAGCAGGCGGATCGCTCAACAAATCTAAAGTCGGAAGCTTGTACTCTCCCACAAAATGCGGCATTTCCTTAACTTCTGTATCTTCTTTTTTCTTTGGTTCAGAGGCTTTGGCAATACGAATCTTCGGTTTTAATAATTCTTTAGCCGAAGAAAAAACTGTTTGAGGCTTTGCCTTCTCGTTTGATTGTGCACTCGTAACTTTTTGCGCAGCCTTTTCTTGCGCCTTAGACTTTGCCTGCAATTTTCTAACTAAATTTTCTTCTCTTGCTTTCTTTTGCTCCTGATTTCTCTCTCTTAAAAAACTAACAAGCTCTTTAATGGCTTCAACTGCTTTTAAAATAAATGGATAAATCAAAAACTCACCAATAACAATAGATGTTAAAATAGCCAATGCGATTAAAATAATATATGAACCTACTTGGCCGAAATACTGCACCAAGAAATTAGAGACAAACATTCCGACCATGCCAGAGCGCTGAAAACGAAGAGCATAATCCTGCGACCCTATCAAGCTAAACAAGGAACTTAAGACAACAAAAATTACACTGAAACTCGCAAACTTTGATATTGAAAATTTCATCTCCCTGTTGGCGAATTTATTCCAACTCCAGAAAAATAAAAATAAACCAATAAAATAAGAGCTGTATCCGATGGCAAAAAGTAAGCCTCCGGCTAAATACGCTCCGAAAATTCGAATTAAATTATTTGCAGGAACATTAGGATTAGACGTGTACCACGGAAGATCCGAAGGATCAAATGAGGTTAAACTGGCCACAAGAATCAAAGCTATGGCCAGAATAATAATGCCTTTTATTTCGTTGATATACTGCGATTTCATTCAGCTTGTTTTTTACTTAGATTAACGCGATTTTGGTCGTCAACCTTAATAATTTTAACTTTAAAACTATCTCCAACCTTAACCGCAGACTCAATGTCTTTAATATATTCGCTTGAAAGTTCAGAAACATGAACAAGCCCTTCTTTGCCTGGCAAAAATTCACAAAAAGCGCCAAAATTCATAACCTTCTTTACCACGGCGTCGTAAACTCTCCCGACTTCAGGCTCTTCCACTATACCATTAATAATTTCAATGGCCTTGTCGCAGGCTTCTTTATTAGGTGATGCCACACGAACCGTTCCGTCATCTTCAATATCAATACTTGCTTCAGTATCAGCAATTATTCTTTTAATAACTTTTCCCCCAGGCCCGATAACCTCTCCTATTTTCGAAGGATTAATATGCAGCTCAATAATCTGAGGGGCATATGGTGATAATTCTTCTCTGTAAGAAGGAAGAACAGCATGCATTTTATCTAAAATATCAAATCGTGCCAGCTTCGACTGCTCAACAGCACGAGATAAAAGCTCGACACTAATACCCTTAATTTTTAAATCAAGTTGAATTGCAGTAATGCCTTTTCGTGTTCCTGCAACCTTAAAATCCATGTCGCCAAAATGATCTTCGGTTCCCAAAATATCAGTTAAAAGAATTTCCTTGTCTCCATCCTTTATTAAACCAATAGAGATTCCAGCAACTGGATCCTTAATCGGAACGCCTGCATCCATCAAACACATCGTTGAAGCGCAAACAGTTGCCATGCTGGAAGACCCATTCGATTCCAAAATCTCTGAAACAACACGAACAGTATAAGGAAAATCCTCCCTAGAAGGCATGATACTTTGTAATGCTTTCTCAGCTAGTGCCCCATGACCAATTTCTCGCCGACCAGGTCCGCGCATTGGACGCGTTTCGCCAACACTAAAAGATGGAAAATTATAATGCAACATGAATCTCTTGTTGCTTTTTCCTTCCAGTGCATCAATAAGCTGCTCATCAATACGTGTTCCAAGAGTTGCGACAGACAAACTCTGTGTTTGTCCTCTGGTAAATAACGCAGATCCATGTGTACGAGGCATAATGCTAGCCTCACAAGAAATAGGACGAAGCTCATCAAGCGAACGGCCATCAATGCGTCTATTTTCAGTTAAAACAACTTTTCGAAGTTCTTCATACTCAACCTCTTCAATAGCTGATTTAATATCAGACACAGAAATTTCATCTTTGTCTGCTGCTTTAAATTCTTCAAAAACAGATAAATCGCCAGTTACTTCTTTTACTAAAGAATCAAGGGCTTCTCCTCTTTCCTCGGAATCAGAAATCTTGTACATATCAGAAAACTTACTCGAAGTCATTTCTTTAACTTTTTTTATCAAACCAGGATTAACTTCAGAAAGGGTAACAACCGCTTTCTTTTTACCGATTGTATTAGCTAGTTCTTTCTGAATAGCAATCAATGGCTGAAGTTTATCCCATCCAAACGCAATAGCCTTCATAACCTCTTCTTCTGGCGTTTCATTAGATTCACCCTCAATCATCACGATACCCTCTTGACTACCAACAACAATAAGATCTAAAGGGCTTCCTTCACGCTGAGTGCGGGTTGGATTTAAAACTAGCTGATCTTCAACAAGGCCAACTCGTACAGCTCCGATAGGCCCATCAAATGGAATACTTGAAATAGACAACGCTGCTGAGGCTCCAATCAATGCTAAAACATCTGAATCGTTTTCGCCATCGCTACTCAAAACCAAAGCTACCACTTGAACGCTATGAAAAAATCCTTTTGGAAAAAGCGGACGAATAGGACGATCAATAATGCGTGAAGTTAAAATTTCCTTTCCTGACGGCCGGCCTTCTCTTTTGAAAAATCCGCCGGGAATACGTCCAGCAGCATAAGTTTTCTCTTGATATTCAACTGTTAAAGGAAAAAACCCTAGACCCTCTTTAGACTCTTTCGACATACACGCTGTTACTAAAACAACTGTTCCTCCACATGTTACGGTTACAGCTCCATTAGCCTGCTTTGCAAGCTTTCCGGACTCAATAATTATATTTTGATCCCCAAAAGGAATCTCAGTGTGTTCAATATTCATTTATCTCCCTTATTATTTACGTAAATTAAGCTTTTTTATTGTTTCTTCATATTTATCAAAATCTTTTTTCTTTAAATAGGCCAAATGACGCCTTCTAGCACCAATCATGACTAAAAGACCACGGCGAGAATGAAAATCTTTTTTATGAGCCTTAAGATGTTCTGCAAGATCATTGATTCTTCCAGTCAAAAGTGCAATTTGCACAACTGAAGACCCTGTATCCTTTGCATGAATCTTAAAATTATCAATTAATTCCGTCTTTTTTTCATTTACTAAAACCACTTGTTTTTCCTCCTTTTTCATTTTCTTTTAATTCGTCACTGAAATTTGTGGCATTATACTATCTATATATATATGAGTCAAGATTAATAATATATAAAGCTACAGAATTCGAGAACAATTTCGTCCATCAGCTTTAGCCTGATATAAGGCCTTATCCGCCAAATGGATAAATTCTTCCGTTGTTTTTGCTTTATTATCGGGGTAGGATGTCACACCAATACTTAATGTATTCTTAATTGTTGTTTTCTTGCTTATTTTAAACCTTTTTCCAGCAACACTTTCTCTAATGCGCTCTGCAGCAACAATAGCACCGGTTTTCTCAGTCTCAGTTAAAAGCACTAAGAACTCATCTCCTCCATATCGCCCAACAAGGTCAGTATTTCGTATCAATTTTTTTAAAACAACTGATACCTGTTTCAGCATTTTATCTCCGATTTGATGACCAAAATTATCATTAATCGGCTTAAAATAATCCAAATCAATCATAAGGCATGCAACCGGAGCATTATATCTTCGACATCGGTTAAGCTCTTCATCAACACGCTTTGTTATTGTTTTATGATTTAAAAGGCCTGTCAAGCTATCTTCCTGAGCAATACGTTTAAAATAATTCTCTCTTTTCTTTTTTTCCGTAATATCTTGGATTGTAATAATAATCCTAGATAACGTATCTTCATATCCATAAGGAACGGCAACGCGGATCCATAAATCATAACGTTTTTCATTGGCACCTTTTGTTTTAAATTCTGCTTCAAAAATTCTTTCTCCGCTCGTTAAAGATACAAACTCTTCAATCAAAACTTTAATATCGCTTTTCGTTAACGTTTTTCCAAATCTCTCAATAAGTTCTTTTTTGCTTTCCACGCCGTATAAATTTAACGCCGCTTTATTAACATCTGAAATTTTTATTTTTTGAAATGCTTTTACAGCAATGCTGGGATGCTTTTGTAAATGTTTACGGAAATTAACAACTCCTTGCTTTTTAAGCTGCTTAAAAAGTCCTACAAAGCAAGAAAGATTTTCTTCCCATATAGGAATTGGTGAATGATCAAAAATAAGTTGAAATCTGTCTTTTTTTGTTTGTTTCTTTTTTACCATGATATTTTTACCTGTATTTTCAAATTTTCTCTACCTTTAGTATATATTTTCCACCTTTTTCTTCAATAAAAATTATTTTAAATTTATCTTGGACAATACGTTCTAAATCTTCCTTTTGCGCCTTCTTTACGATGCAATACGTTACGGGCCGCTTCTCAAGAAATTCGACGACATCTTCCTCTTTTGATAAAAACGGCATTGGATGAGAACTAAAAAAACCTTTTCCATTTATATCAATAACAGCCACATCTCGGTCCGTATAAAATTTAATTCCACGTACATAAAACTTACTGGTTAAAATAGGCTCAGCAGAATTATCAACAGTTTTAAAAATGTCACAAATTTGCTTACAAGAAACCCATGGTTCGGCGTGCTTAAATCCAAAAATTAAAGAAATTAGCAATATTGTCGTCATTGACGAAATAGAAATAAAAACTCTGATATATTTCTTTTGCAAAATAAAAATAAAAAGAGAAAGAAAACAAACAAATAATAACCCAGAAAAAACATACGCCGTTATCGGGCTCTGCATCACGTCAATATATCGATGCGCAAAAAAAACAGCAGCAATACATCCAGCCAGCAAACATGCAGCAAAAATATATAAAATCACACGAGTTAATTTTCTAACACCAGCAGTAAGACTTTCTTTTTGTTCACCTAAACAATAAAAATAATTCCCAATAAGTATTGCAATCGCGGGAAAAATCGGAGCAATATAACTTGCTAGTTTTGAATGTGCAACCTGCATAAGTCCGCAAACCCATACTATCCAAATCAAAATAAAAACTAAAGCATCCCTTGTTTCACGTTTTACTTGTATCTGTTTAAAAGTTACGCAAGCCGTCGGGGCCAACAAAAAGCTCCACGGAAAGATACCCGCAAATATCGTCATAAGATAAAAATACCATGTGTTGCTTTTTTGATGCTCTGCTTCAAAAATACGACGCACATGTACATTGCCCCAATATTCGTTAATAAACTCTCCTCCGTATTGCTTGTACATTGCAACGTGCCAAGGCAAGGCAATTGCAAAAAAAGCACCAAGCCCTAAGACCGTTGCAATACTCCAGAAAAACTTTAGTTCTTTTTTATACAATAAGAAGATTAAAATAACACCAAACGGAAAAATAATACCCAAGATACCTTTTGTCAAGACCGCGATAGCAGCAAAAACAAAAGAAAATATAATGCCTAAATTTTTTCGGCTTCGTTCTACGTACCCGTAATAAAAAGACCCTAAAGACAAAATAACCCATACAGAAAAAATCATATCCGTCAGTACTGCCCTCGATAAAGCCAGCCAAATAAAACTTGTTGCCAAAATAATGCCGGACAAAAATGATATTTTCTTATTACGAAACATCAGAAAAGAAATAACGTATGTCGCAATAACTCCTAAGATTCCAAACAAAGCCGGCATAAATCTAGCCCCAAAAGCTGTAATGCCAAAAAGTTTCATCGCAAAAATAAAAAGCCAATAAGCAAATATTGGTTTTTCAAATTGCGGCGATCCAAAAATATAAGGAGTGCTCCATGATTGGCGAATCATCATTTCTTTTGAAGTTTGAATATAAAAAACTTCGTCGGGGTGAGTTAGGCTAATAGCACTGTTTCCAAACATTAATAAGAAATATGAAACAATGATTAAAGCAAAAATAATTTTTCCATGACTAAACTTATGCACGTCCGTTTCCCCTGATTAATTGATCAACAGTAACAAATTGAAAACCTTTTTTCTGAAGCTCTCGAACTAAAATAGGAATCGCAGAAACTGTCTGAGACCTGTCTCCTCCTTCAGCCTTAAAAACACCTCCACTGTCATGAAACAATAAAATATCGCCGTTACGTATCTTTTTTGAAACAGAACGTGCAATGCTCTTTGCGTCAAAAGTAACCCAATCTTTAGAATTTAACGACCAAAGGACAACATTGTAACCCATCTCTTTAATCGTACTTTTTATTCTCGGACTCAGCCATGCCTTAGGAGGACGAAAATATTTTGTCGTCTGGCCAGTAATATCTTTAATGATGTATTCCGTATATTTAATTTCTTCTTCAATTTCTTCCGGACGATAATAAAGCAATACATTATGCGCATATCCGTGATTCTCAATTTCATGCCCCTGATTCGCAACATTCTTTGCAACCTCTGGATAATGCTTTACATGACGCCCCGTCATAAAAAAAGTAGCCTTGACATCTGCCTTTTCTAGTTCTTCTAAAATCTTTCCAGTCCATATCGGAGAAGGTCCGTCATCAAAAGTTAGGGCAATTCTTTTCTCATCATTTTTAACGCGATAAACTGTTCCTCGTCGAGTCAAAACAGCTTGATCGAAAAAAACGCAAAACCATACGGTTCCTAAAAAAAGAATCCCGACTGCAATAAATATATAAAATCCAATTATCATAATTTTACTTAAATGTAATCAAAGACGGATCATAATCCTTAGGCTTCTCAAATCCTAAAAGATTAAGAATCGTTGCTGCAATATTTGATAACCCTTCTTTTTTTAGCGATGCCATTTCGTACTCCTCATGATAACCCGAATCGATAATAATAAACGGAACCGGATTAAGGGTATGCGCAGTTTTAACAACTCTCTTACCATTTTTCTCGGTAAACATTTCATCAGCATTACCATGATCAGCCGTAATAATAGTTATCCCTCCCAAATTATCAACTACTTCAATAAGTTTCGCCAAGCACTCATCGAGAGCTTCCATAGATATTTTTATTGCGTCAACAACACCAGTATGCCCAACCATATCACCATTTGGAAAATTAATACGACCAAACTTATATTCACCACTTTTTAAAAGTTCTATTGTTTTTTCTGTAATTTCATAAGCCTTCATTTTTGGGGCCTGATCAAAACGAATACGGTCTGACTGAATCTCAACATATTTCTCAAGTTTCTCGTCAATGTATCCTGATTTATTTCCATTCCAAAAATATGTTACATGCCCAAACTTTTGTGTTTCAGAAAGCGCAAATGATCTAACGCCAGCATCACAAAGATATTCGCTTATAGTATTATCGATTTGAGGAGGATTAACCAAATAATGTTTAGGAACCTTTAAATCGCCGTCATATTCCATCATTCCTGCAAAAAATACATCAGGGTAACGCTCACGATCAAATGGCTTAAAATCTTTTTCATCAAACGCACGCGAAAGCTCCATCGCCCTATCGCCTCGAAAATTAAAAAATACAACAGAATCCCCATCTTGAATTGTTCCAATAGGTTGGCTATTTTCCGCAATGACAAACGAATCCAAATATTGATCTGTAATCTTCGGATCCTCTTCATAATAAGCACTGACAGCTTGACTAGCAGAAGAAAATTGCCTTGCCTTCCCTAATACATGAGCATCCCATCCTTTTTTTACAACACTCCAATCTGCCTCATAGCGGTCCATGGTTGTGACCATTCGTCCGCCACCTGAAGCGATACGATAATCACAATTAAATTTTTTATTGAGGCTTAGAAGAAAATCTTCTGTTTGTTTTATGTATGTCAAAGCTGTTTTTTCACCCACATCCCGCCCATCCAATAAAATATGAAGGCGAACTTTTGAAACACCCTCCTCAGCGCAACGATTAACCATAGAAAAAAGTTGTTTGATATGCGAATGAACATTGCCGTCAGACAATAATCCGATAAAATGAAATGCACTACCTTCTTTAAGAGGTTTTTCAATTAACTGTTTCCATACAGGAGTTTGAAATATTTTTCCGGAAGAAATCGCCCCACCAACAAGCTTGGCCCCTTGAGCAAAAACACGACCTGCTCCAAGAGCATTGTGCCCAACTTCGCTATTGCCCATATCATCATCACTTGGAAGCCCAACTGCTTTTCCATGAGCTTGAAGAGTTGCAAAAAGCTGACTTTTAAAAAGCTTATCAAGGCAAGGAGTATTAGCAACAAAAACACCATCTGATTGATCCTTTTTTCCTAAACCAACACCATCCATAATAATAAACAGCAAAGGTCCAGATCGTCCTTTAAATTGTTTAAGCATTTTCAATTCTAACGGCATTTTTCCCCCTATATATAAGAATATTTATATTAATAATTGTACACAAAAAAAAATATTTGTTAAGCTTTTTTTAATAAACTAAGAATACTTCTGGAAGGAATTTGAATTCAATATTAAAATCAAGAAGAAGCTTGAAAATCGTGATACTTAAGCCATTCGTTAGCAAAACGCTTATACCAATCTGCGGCAGCAACATCAAACCCTATATCGTGTCCTTTTTTCTCGCTTTCAAACCATTGATGGCGCTGAATTTCTTCAACAACATTTTTGTCTTTTAAAAGTTTTTTAAAGGGTATTTTACACATACTTCTCCTTCCGTGGCTTTGGTATTTTAATCTTAGTCCTCAAAAATGTCAAGAACTATCGTTTTAAACCAAAATATCTAAAATAATATTGAGACTTATCTTATTTCAACAGAAGAAGTTGCATTAAATGGATTTGTACGCATTGCGAGAGAGAACAAATAGGGATAACTTGCCTTGAGGTGTTTCATATAATAAAACCATTCAGAAACTAATCGTGAATACGCACGCTGTAAGTCTCCGGCAAGATGATGATAATCTGCTTGCGGTAACGCAGACAAATCTTTCCTGAAAGATAACTCTTCTAACAAATGAAAAACCGCCCAGAGCACATCCGTAAAAGATTCATGTTCAAGCACGTTCGGATTACCTAAAAGACTTAAAAGAAAAAATCGTTTTGAAATTAAAAGAGCTTTGAGTTTGTCCAAATCACCTTTTTTGAGATCAATGTTATAGTTGCGCTTTCTTAAAAATCTAGAAATATTCATAAAATCTTTGGCTGACCATTCGCTGGAAACAAGAAACCGCTCTGAAAACTCCTTGGGATTTGCATCAAAAAAAATAAATGACAACAAAAGATCGCGTCCTATTTCACTAAAAAATGTGCCAATCAGCATATTTAATTTATTCATCATTAGACGTTTTTCACGTCTTTCTAAAAATTGATGCAAAATTAAAGTTACCAATAAAACCTCTAAAAAAACAAATGCAAT
>JAOZRJ010000036.1 GCA_029931885.1 Candidatus Omnitrophota bacterium
CAAACATTTAAAGTATTAAAAATAACAATAACAGCGATAGCAGGACGGGCGAGCGGAAGAGCAACATGAAACCAAATACCCATCTTCGAGCACCCATCTATTCGTGCCGCATCTTCAAGCGCTGGTTGTATTTTATCAAAAAATGTTTTTAATATATAGATGCTTAACGAAAGTCCAACATTAATCATACACAAAATATATCCTATTCGAGTATTAACCAAATGCAATTTGTTCATCAAAACATAAAGAGGAACAAAGCTCCCTGGAAGAGGAATCATCATAGCGGCCAGAAACATATAAAATAAAAAATTACTTCCAGGGAATTTCAAACGAGAAAAAGCATAGGCAGCCAAAGAAGAAATAATAACAATACCGAGAACAACAGAGACGGTATAAAAAACACTATTTAAAAAATAAATTCCAAAATTTCCCTTAGTCCATGCTAAATAAAAGTTTGAAAAATGGACAACTTGAGGAATTACCGCCTTATCAACAAAAATTGTTTCATTCGTCATCAAAGAAGAACGAAGCATCCAAATTAAAGGAAATAAACAAGTCAAAGCAGTAGCCATTAAAAATGCATGAAGAAAGACTGAGCTAATCAAGCGTGTTGTCTTATAATAACTTTTTATCAAACCATTTCTCCTTCAAGCTCTTTATTCTTGCCTAATTCTTTTTGATACTTTATTTAAAATAAACGACCCTACGACTAAAATTCCTCCGAAAACAATCCCTTGGGCACAAGCATAACCAAAACGACTTGTTCCTGTCATCGATGCCAAAATACGCGTTACAGGCACCTCCGTATGATAAACTAATCCCTGTCCCACCATCGATAGAACAAGAACAAAAACCTGCATAGACCCTAAAACCGTTAAAATCATAACCATCACAAATACCGGAACCATCATCGGGATAGTAACATTTTTCAGCGTACTGAAAACTCCTGCCCCATCAACCCGGGCAGCTTCATAGAGCTGGCGGTCAATAGTTTGGAGCCCTGCCAGTAAAATAATAAATCCCCAACCAAACCCTTTCCAGCTATGAACAACCGCAATACAAGTTAATACAGTTTTTGGATCCGAAAGCCAATCACGAACAAGATGATTAAGATGCATTTTTGTTAACATATAATTCAAAAAACCTATATGCTCACCACCTTGTATCCCTGAATTTAATATCCATTGCCAAATGAGACCAACAACAATTTCAGACAATACCGGAGGAAGATAGAATATAATACGGTAAAATTTGCGCATGCGAATATCACGGTCACAAGATAACGCCAAGGCAAATGCTAACGCATTTTGAAAAGTCAGTGCAATCAGCGTGATATATGCTGCATGCCACATTGAAGACCACCAAACTTTGTCTTGCAAAATTTCTTTAAAATTGTCTATGCCAATAAAATCTTTGGCAAGACTAATGCCGTTCCACTCGTGAAGTGACAGATTGAAAATTTCATAAAAAGGATAAATATAAAAAATGGAAAAAATGAGAACAGCAGGTAAAATAAATAAATAATTCTCAAAAATATTTTTAAATCCCGAAAAAGAAAATTTCTTTATGTTTGCGCTAATCATTTCCTTTTCAATCTTTTCTTGGCTCTTTCCATTTCCCTTATCTTAACAACTTGAACCTCGTAAGCAACTTCTTCAGGCTCTTTTTCGCCAATAATAATAGATTGTATTCCTTTATCAAAAGTTTCAATAACCAACGGTTCTTCATTGTGTTCCCATATCGATGGGTGGGTCGTTTCATCCATAGCGCTTGCGAATTGTGATAAAATCTTCGGAATAGAAGAAAGCGCATAACGATTTGCCGGCAAATTCTTTGTTTCTTTAGCCAAAAAAGCTTGTTGATCTTTTGCCGTTAGCCATTTTAAAAAATCAATTGCTAGCTGCGAATTTTTTGAAGCACTGTTAACAAGAAGTGAAGAGCCCGCTCCACCCCAAATTCTCATCGGGTGCTCTTCGCTAACTCTAGGAGGAAGCATTACCCCATAATCTAAATCTGAATTCATGTCTTGATAAACGTTAACACACCAAGAACCGTTAAATGCAAATGCTGCGCGTTCCAACGCAAAATCTTGTTCGGCGTATTTATTGCCTTTTGCCACAATTCCTGCTGTCAAAGCATTACTTTTACGCAATTCCTTAAAGATATTAAAAACCTTAATCCAATCTTCGTCTGTATAAGGTATTTCTCCTCGATATGTTGCCATGACTTTTTCTTCACCCATTATATTAAACGCATAATTTGACGCAAAACAATCAACCATCCAATTTTCACCCCAACCGGAAACTAAACCTTCAATACCTAATCGATTTAATATATAAATATCATCAATAAATTCTTCAAATGTTTTTGGATATGTTTCAATTCCCGCTTTTTGAAGAAGTTTTTTATTATATAACATTTGAATATTTGTAACATCAATGGGAACACCATAAATTCCCGGCTCAATTCCATAAATGTTTCCTTCTTCAAAACGATTAACATTTACAGCTTTTTCAAAAAGGCTTTTTTCCCAAACTCCTTCATCTTCCTGAAATTCTCGCATAAGATTGGCAACAAATCCACCTTCTATGAAAGAAGCTAGTTTTTTCTTTTCTCCTAAAACACCAAAAATGTCTGGCAAAACTCTGGCCTGCGCTGCTGCAATAATTTTTCGAGAATAAACATCTGAAGGTGCATATAAATCAAATTTGACTTCAATTCCTGTTTGATCTTTATACTGTTCGGCAAGCTTTAGAAAAGATTCCTGGCGATCAGTCATCCAATGCCAAATAATAACAGTGTTTGCTTGATCTCCAGATTGTGAACATCCGGAAAAAAGAAAGATTACAAAAAAGAAAACTAAGAAAACTTTTTTCATAAAAACATTTATATCCTTATAAGTAGAATAAATATATATACTCCCTTTATTCGAAACGTAAGTATATCATAGCGCTTTTATTTTGTCAAAATCAGAATCTACATCAAAAAGATAAAAATTTAAACTATCAGTCTTAAGAATAATCATACTTTTAATATATTAATAAAATAAACCTATGATATCTTGATTTGTATAAAAATAATATGCTATACTGAACAAAATACCCAATTTATTATAGTTTTTATAAAATTTAGATTTTAGAAATAGGAGTTTTTTTGAACCTACCCCTTAAAAAAATAAGACAATTGTCTTGTTTTGTAATAGTGCTTTTTCTGGCATGTTTGCTTATGCCTGATAGCGCAAGTGCTAAAGATTTTTCCTTTGATTCTGGAGTTCTTTTTTATCAAAACGGTCAGTATGATGCAGCCCTTGTTGAGTTCGAAAAAGCTCTTGCCGCTAATCCTTTTAATTCAACCGCAAAGCAATATATCCAAGTTGTAAAAGAATCAAAAGATCTTTTAGATGGAAAAATAAGCAATATTCCTTCACGTAAAGGCAAAACTGCCGCCCTCGACCAAGACCAAATACTTCCGCAGGAAATGAACGCCTTCGAACAAAAATACTTAAATGAATTAAAAGATAAAAAAACTTCATCCTCACAAATAGCGAATAAATCTGAAAAAACTCTCATTACGCCTATCGAAGAATCTTCAGAATTCTCTAAAAGTCTGGATCCTTATATCGACCAAAGAAGTCTACTCGCCCAAGATACATACATGCCAGAAGAAAAGATAGAAGAAGCAATAATAGAAACAAACAGTGACGTCTCTATCTCTGGAGAGCTTCGCATGGGCTTTGGTTATGATACTAGAAATAACGATTTTATCTGGAAACGTGCCAACTTTGATCTTAATGAAAAAAACTGGAGAATAATTTCTTGGGACCAACTCAATAATCGTTCAAATACTTATGATCCTGCTATATTCGATCGTCTTTCATTTACCATTGATGCAGACCCTGAAGAAAGTAGATTTTCCTATCATGCAAATATAACTATCGATCCTTGGAGCTTTACAGGGACAACACAAAAAGTAACCTTACAAGGTGCAGGTGGAGATAGCGTTGATGTCCAATTCTATTTCTGGGCAAACAATGGATACACCGTTAACAATAATGTTTATACTCTCCAAAATGGAGACATGGTCGCATTACCAGAATTTAAAGTAAACGGTTCTACACTTCCTGGAGGCACGCTAACTTCAAAATTCAGCAATACCTTTGCCTTCCCTGAAATGAAAATTCACAACTACTTTTGGCCGCTTAGAGAATTTTGGGTTAATTATGAACCAACTGACTCTCTTACAGTTCAAGTCTTCCCATACGCACTTGAAGATAAAGCTCTAAGCTCAGATGATCCTTTAGGACTGTCCAACAACCATATTTGGTGGGAAGAAAGTCCTTGGCTTGCCAACTGGGCACCTGGACATATTAATACAGGAGCCACACCTGTTGATTTTATGAAAGGATACTGGGATGATGACCTCGCTTTCCAAGTACGAGATAGCGACGGAAAGCGGTTAACGGCACTAAGAGGATTCTCTGTTAATTTAATTGAAGACGATACAGAAATGCAATTTGTGCTTGCTTCACCAAAAACACTTTGGCAAGACTATGATTCTTTTGATGCGCTACCTGCAAGTCTTCGCATAAAACATTTTGTCTCTGACAACCTTTATATAGGAATGACTGACAATATACATCTAGGATTCGTTGATAAGGAAAAAGTTGACGCATACAATGTTGTAGTCGCAAATGATATCGGGCTACTTTTAAACCCAGGGCTCTTAGTAAAAGCCGAGCACGCTATGTCTTCTTCAGCGCAAGACCGATCCTTCATTGATTATGACACAAAATCACAAGGTCACGCGTACGATCTTTCTATTATCGGCACAATAAATGGCATTGATTCTCCTGATGCTAATTATTTCTCTATTAGGCCTGATGAAGAAGATAAACATTTCTTTAAAACACGTCTTCGAATGACCCGCATGGACAAAGGATTTGAATCAAGCTTAGCAAATTATCATGAAACACGTAAAGATCAATTTTGGAGCCGTCATCTTACTTTTCGAGAACCTATCGCTTTTGGTGAAATTACTTATGATGACATCGAACCTTTTGCTATCGGAAATAGTATTGACTATGGTCGATATGTTATCGATTGGAGGACAGACTCTTCTTTCTGGGATGGCCGTTTAGAAGGCTTAACAGATATCCGTAACGCTCATCAAACAAGTACAAATAAATATATCGAAACTGTTGCACGAACAGAATGGTCACTTCAAGCAACAGATCGCTTGCAAACAAAAGTTCTTTTATTGGCCCATCATCTACCGAAAACAATTGAAAATGTTGACCCATATATTACAACAAAAAGTGGTGCTTTTATAACAAACACTTCCATGCCAGGCGGAAAAGACCCAAGCGCTTACACAGGATCACTAGGCCTAAAATATGATTTAACGAAACAACTTTCATGGAATGGAACTTGGGAATACACTAATGATTTTATGGCTGGCAGTGACAATTTTCCTCGAGGAATAATGACAGACTCAAGCATGTCTACCTACCAGAGCTATGGCATGATCTATCGTGAAACTTATTCGTACCTCTACGGACAAGGAGCTTTTCCTCTTCCTCCATATGATTATCATAATGTTTTTAGAACAGGACTCGACTTTCAGCCAAATGAGAAATGGGATATTTATCTAGACTACACGCGCAATCCTTATGAATATGCCGGCCCTATTGATGACAATATGAATCATGTTGGATGTGCAATAACTTATATGCCAACACCAAAAATTGGATTATTTGCAAAATATATGTGGAGTCGCATAAAAGACGTTAATGATGTTGTTTTTAATCCAAATGATATAAAATTTAAAACCCATCACAATGTTTTCCTTGAAGCAAGATATTTATTCACTGATGAAAGTAAATTAAGCTTCAGCTATGGAGTAGGGCCTTCTATTCACAGCGCTTACGCCTCATCGACACCTTACCTGGGCAGCACAACGCCAACGCTAGACACGCAAAGCATCTTTCGTGTATTTTATACAAAAGAATTATAAAAAATTAGATTTGCCCGAGAACAACTCGAACTTGGTGGGTTTTCTTGTCAGAAAAAGCCGGAACAATATTTCCTTCAATCAATTTTCCGTCTACAAAAAGTTCTTTAACCCCTGATTCCTTACCTTTAGGATTCAAGATTTCAATATTATAAATTGCTCCTCGGAAAGGCCGACGAACAAAACACTTCTTCCATTTCTTAGGAATGCTTGGGTCGATTCGCAATCCCTCGAAGTCTCGATGAATACCTAAAATCCACTCGGTAGCAGCCATAAAATTCCATCCGGCTGTTCCTGTAATCCAGGTAAAGGCACCTTCTCCGTATCGATACGGATTTTGAGGTCCGACAAGATATTCTGCATAAGCAAAAGGTTCTGTTTTATATAATTCCATATTTTTTTGAGTATTAGGCATGATCTTTTTTATAGCTTCATATGCTTTATCACCACAACCAGACATTGCATAAGCGACAGACATAAAAGTCGCGGCATGGCAAAAAACAGCAGCGTTTTCTTTTGTTCCCTCAGAAAACATACTAATTCTTCCTAAACGTTTTACCCAAGAGGAATACGCTGGATAAAACAATGCCAATCCGTGAGGACCGTTTAAATATTTATCAACTGATTTTAAAACTTTCTTAAGGCGTTCATTTTTAGCAACCCCAGAAAGAACCGCCCATGACTGTGTATTAAGAAAAATCTTTCCTTCTTTATCTTTGCAACTTCCATACACTTGTCCCTTGTCATCAAATCCACGCGAATACCACTGACCGTCCCATCCTTTTTTATTAATACGCTCATCCATTACATCAGCCATTTTAAGATATTTTGTTTTTTTCGTATTGTCACCAATAAAGCAAAGCAAGTCTCCTAATATCCGCAGTGAGCGAACCAAAGCCTGCGCCAGCCAAACACTCTCGCCTTTATGCTTAATACCGGCAGCATCAATGGCATCATTCCAATCAGCATGGCCGATTTTTGGAAAACCTTTTTGCCCTACATCATTAAAACAAAATGTCAGGTTCTTTTCCAAATGTTCCAAAAGAGTTCCCTTACCATCTTGTTTGGCTCCGCCTTGCCAATGAAGATTCACCTTCCATCCCTTTACCCATCTATCTTTTAAATACGGAATCTTTTCAAAAAGAATTGACTTGTCACCAGTTTCTTTGATATAGGCAACAACAGTCGTTGTTAGCCAAATTTGATGATCTTTATTTGGCAAAAATTTATGAGGCCCGACTGTATCAGACCATCCCGGCGCACACGTTCCATCTCGCCGAATTAAAGAAGCAAGCTTTAAAATCTTTTTACGTGTAATCTCAGGATTAATAGATACAATGGCTTCTGAATCCTGACAAGAATCTCTATACCCTTTTCCTCCTGAACCTTCATGGAAGAAACTCGGAGACCTAGACCAAATATTACAAATATATGTTTGGTATTTTACCCAAACATTAACCATGGTGTTAAAATCTTGATCAGGTGTTTTAACTTCAATATTCCCTAAAATTCTTTTTTTCCATATATTCTGTATTTTTACTAATTCTTTTTTTGCATAAAAAACATCTCTATAATTTTTTAATATCTTTTTAATGTCCGCCATCTTTTCAGTCTGACCAAGAACAACTGTAAATTCTTTAACCTGTCCTGGCTTTAAAACAAGATCATGCTTAAATGCTCCTATTCCATCCTCACCTGAACAAACAGGAAAATTCTGAAATCCATCATCAGACAAAACAGCCTTTGGTTTTTCTTCAGTATTGTACCGACCCAAAAATGCTTCTTTTTGTGTACAAACACCTGACGTTTTTAAAGAAGATGAAAAAAAGATATGACTTGAAAATGGCTGAATATTCATTCCCTGCCATTGAGCTTTTTTCTTAGCAAAGATGGTTTTTTGTTTTTTATCAAACCAGATGCGGTTATAAAGATTCATAATATTACGATAACGCAACTCTTCATGATAATCGCCTAAAAGAAATTCGACATACGGAAAAACTTGAAGTTTTTTTGTTTTGCTGGTCTTATTTTCAAGTTTAACGATCCAAACTTCACAATGATCTTTTTCCGGAACAAAATAAGTTACTTGAGAAGCCAATCCACGATTAACAGCCTCAATCGTTGTGTATCCTAATCCATGACGGCATTGATAAAAAGACGGCTTCGCGCGCAGAGGCTGATAAGTTAGAGACCATGCCTTTTTTTCTTCTCTGACAAAAATATATTTCCCAGGACGATCAACATGATAATTCTCCGGAAGCCATCGTGTTAATCTATTTGTTCGACAATCTTTATAAAAACTATATCCGCCGGCACACTGAGAAATAATCGAACAATACGTCTCATTTGTTAAATAATTAATCCAAGGATAAGGCGTTTCTGGACTCGTAATAACATACTCTAAGCTGTCTTTAGAAAAATGACCATATTTCATACAATTCACCTAATGGAGTTAATATGTTAAATAAATCTTAAGCAGTCAGTATTAATAAATTTAAAAAAGGAGTTTAACAC
Organism: Candidatus Omnitrophota bacterium; assembly: GCA_029931885.1. Next base: position 8,524 of record JAOZRJ010000036.1, read on the forward strand.
GCGTATTTTGGCGGGTCAAGATTTTATTTATTTGAAATATTTGATTTCACTACTGGCGGGATTCTAGAATTATTTTTGCTTTCATTAAATCAGGCTTTTCAAATTTTACGCCAATATGCCAAGATTTTGGAGATTCTTTTTCTACCCAAACAACATGTCCATCAAAACCCATAGGTTCTGACTGCCCAGGAAGATTAAAAACCAAAGAAAGCTTATCAAACATGGAGACTTTTTGAGAAATAAGGACTCTTACACCTTCAACTGAAACATCTTTAATAACTGTATCACTTACAGTTGAAAGCCTATCATTTTTAAGCCTAGCGGGAAATCGGACCTCAGCGCGATCAAAAGCACGATGATTTCCTAAAACACTTTTCACAAATAACTCTCTTTCTCCGTGGCTTCTTTACATAACAATCTATTTACTAAAATAATTATCAATACGAGATTGTGCGCTCGATGAAATATCTTGAAAATTCATTCCAACTCTAAAATTTGTAGAATTTGGTATTTGTTCAACCCACTTAACTTTACCTTGAACCAATACAGGCTGCCCTTCCCGACTCAACGCAATCTCTATCATCATTTTTGTATTCATAGGAATAAACCGTGCCGAAACAAAGCCAACGCCAGTTTTACTAATATTTGTTGTCTGGCTGTTACGTAAAGATTCCTTCCTCTCGTCCATTAACGGAACACAGCAGTCATGTCGCGTATTTTCACGCTTATTCATAATTTGACCGTCCATTTTGAGAAATTCTTTAATCTTTCTTGTTAAGTTTACATAACTTCGTGGCTAAGATAAATATAACATATCCATCACCGAGAATCAAGCAATTCCCCAATATAAATATTAAAATCTTTTAAAAGATTGCTTCTTTCTTTACGCTATGATATATTTAAATATCTTTATTAATAACTATAGGAATTCTTAAAAATGAACGAAAATACTCAAGATCAAGAACAAAAAAAGAAAATACTTCCCTCTGGCGTGAAACAGGTAGACTTCAGGGCATATGAGAAAACTGTTACGGAAGAAAGAGGGATACGTCAAAAAAATAAAAAAACTTCTTTGCTTGCAAGCAAAATTATATCTGCTATAGGAACTATTTTCGGACTTCTCTGTGGATTTTTTGTTATATATTTAGGTTACACTCTTTTGACAAGCAAACCCCCAACCCCCTAATGAAGTCTATATGCTTTCTTAAGACTATCAGCTAAATCATCTCTTCCCATCTTTCTTAATTTCTTTATCTGTCGAGAAACTCCAATTTTATCTTTCCGACTTATACAAATCGTTCCCAGCTCCCAGTAATGTTCCGCCACATCCGGCTCAATAGCAATAATTTCTCTACGAATGCCTGCAGCCTTCTCAAAGCTTCCATTATTGATAGCCGTAGCAGATTTCATTGATAAATAAGTTATCCAAATAGCTTGGCGCGCAAAAATCAAAAGTAATAAAACTAAAACCACAAGAACTACTATTGCAATAAGCCCTACCTTGCTTTTCTTCTCCACTTTTTTCTCCTTCCATCTATTATATTGCTCTACCGCCGTAAATGCTTTT
>JAOZRJ010000037.1 GCA_029931885.1 Candidatus Omnitrophota bacterium
ATTGATTGTAGATTTGTAATAATTCTGCATGATTAACAAGACCTTTATAATTAATCACATCTAAATTATTATCTAGATACTGTTCATCGGAAATCATGCCATACAAGTCTATTGTTTTTCTTTGTCGTCGCAACACTTCTAAAAATTCAGGCAATAACTTCTGAGGCGCCAATCGGCCAATATATAGTAATCTGTCTTGACGTTCCAAATTCAAATTAGACCAAATATTTCCTGAAGTAAAATTCAGATGTTTGTAATTTACATCATAATTGGTTCGTGTGAGGGGATAATTTAGATCTATGACAGTATGAACGAAGGATTCATCATGTCCGTTTCCGCCGCCATGATTTATGTTGATAATGGGGCAAATCGCTTTTGAGTAAGCCTTGATACGAAGTTTATCGTCTTTGACTAGTAGATCGTTGAGAATGATTAAATCGTATGGATCAAATTTTAATTTTTCTTCAACATCACGACCTTGGGACTTGTATACCACTATATTTGTGATCGCAGGAACTCGCCGCAGAATTTCAATGAAAAGATTTCCAATAAATTCTACCCCGGCGCCGGTGTTTGGATTTACAAATAATATATTCATTCAGTTTTTTGGTTGGAAGCGGCACTTGGAATCGAACCAAGTCAACATGGGATCAAAGCCCATTGCAGTCCCATTGTGCTATACCGCCTCGTTATTGGTAACGTTACCCGAACGTTACATCGTTACTATCATCTAGAGTATGATTGCTGAACATACGGTTCTTCAGTGCTCGCGGTCATTTGTTTTATTTTATTTATATCGGCACCGGTAACGCTGTCAGTGATCTCCCCGTTTTTAAAGAGATGCATCGTAGGTATGCTACGGATTCCATATTTTTGTGAAATCTCTGGATTCTGATCGACATCAACTTTGACGATTTTAACTCCTGTATCTTCTCTGGCAATGCCTTCCAGAATAGGGGCGATCATTTTACATGGACCACACCATTCTGCGTAAAAGTCTACAAATACAGGGGTTGTACTATTGATAACAACATCATCAAAATCTTTGTCGTGTGCGTAAATTACTTCTGTCATTTTTTCTCCTTGAAAAATTGGTTATACTTATATAGGTTCAAGAAGTGTTCCAAAATCTGGTAGGATGTCGGGAATCAAACCCAATCTCGGACGCCCAAAACGTCATGTCTATGTCAATTGACTACATCCCTATATTTGTGGTACCCCGGACTGGACTCGAACCAGTGTGCAAGCGGTTATGAGCCGCACGCTTGAAACCAACTCAGCTACCGAGGCACGTAAATTTTTTAAATTGTTCTTTAACAAAGTCTGGGTTTTCTCTTCCCATATCTTTAATGATGTAGTTGAAACTACTAATTCAATTAAAATTATTGATATTTCTTCTTTGGTACTAATCGAATTTTTCGATCCAATTTTACTTTGAGCTTTTCTAACTTTTCTATTAACTCCTTTCGTTCAATGGAAGTTAATTCAGAAGTTTCAATCACTTTTTTATCATCTTTTCTCCAAAACATGATACCTCCAATATGTACAGCTAGATCATACATACTGGATCTAGCACGTTTTAATTTTTATGACTACAATCATTGTCCATAAGTTCTTTAGTGACTATTATATTAGTCTTTATTGTGGAGGAAGGTAAGGGGATTGAACCCTTGCGACTGTCGCCGTCCTTCGGTTAGCAACCGAGACTATTGCCTCTCTAGCAACCTTCCTTGTATGTTTATTGGTCGGAGTAACTGGGAATGTAAATAAATGTTTATTTTAACTTGATAGATCTAAGATAATGTAACTAAACATTTACATTTTAGTCCATTTTACATGTTTTTTCTGACTGCGATTATATCCATTGCTTACAATTTTTAGAATAATTACTTGCCTCTACCTTGTCCTTGACCAGGTCCATTACCTTTATAAACGCCGGCGTTTTGACCTAAACCACGTCCAGTTCCTTTGCCTCGTCCATCTTTGGGGCGTTGTTGTCCTCTTGGATTTGTATCTGCCATAATTTTTCTCATTAAAACTTTGGTACTCGGTCAGAGAATCGAACTCTGCTGTGACCACTAGGCTTCAACCGGATATCAGCCGGTCGCCATACCCGAGCACATTGATTATAATTCTTCAGTTTCTTTAAGTTGTTTAAGAATTTCGACATTCTCCCAAACAATCTTGAACACTTTTTCTATTTCTTCATTGTCGCACTGCGATTGTGTTTTTACAATATCGAAATCAAACGGTGCATTGACAAATTCTGGTTTTGCTTTTGGCCAGCGACTCCCCACATTCAGTGCATCATATATCATTGGTTTGACACAATAATATTTCACCATTTTAGTTTCATTCAATATTGGTAAATCAACTTTAGAGCAACCAGTTAAAATTATACCTGTAATTGCAATAGCGAATAACGTAAAAGCGGTAAAAAAAGTATTGGACATATTGTCTCCCTAAGAGATTTATTTGATATATCTATTTATCTCCATTTCACAAAGTCTCTTTTGAAAGACACCACACTGTAATCGTCACTATTCCAATAACCGTGGCCACCCCACGTAGCGGACACAAGACGGCCGACGAGTTTGTCGAGTGATTCGTGTGATGATCTCATGACTTGTAGGATCATACGAGTGTGGTCACCCCACCATCGATCTTCTTCATGCCAATCGAGTATCTGACATTGTAAATATCCTTGAACGTCGGCGCCGCCGAAACGTGCCTTTCCACGCTTTTCGACTCTTACAGCGACTAAACGACCAACATCCAAATCAGGCTTATCTGCATCCTTTTTATTGCGTTTCTTATACTTTGCCGCTTTAGGAACTTTTATGGTAACTTCGCCTGCCAGTTCTGCTCGCGATTCGTCGTCGATCATCCGTTCAATGATGTTGACTTTATAGTCATCCCAACCCATTACGCATCTCCTCCAAATTCTTTTTTTAATTCGCCTTGCTCATTCCAAATACCGGCTTTTATCATCAATCGAAGGCCGATGGAAGGGTCTTTCTTAATCTCTTCTGTCAGATCACGAATTTTTTGTAAGTAATCTTCGTGCTCTTTCCTTTCTTCAGGAGTCCACCACCAATTCATATTAGCCCGCCGGTCTAGGGAGAATTGCTTTGCCTGGAGCGCCAGTTTTCAATGACATGATCTCTGCCTGTAGAAATTGAACCTGAAAGATGAGTTGTTGAATAACTTTATCTTTGAGAATTTCAACTTTTTGCTCCTTGGTTTTGCCAGGTTCCATGGCGATCTCAAGGCCTTCAGGTGTGTAAAGCACGAAACCCTTTGGTGAAATCTGATAATTCCATTCTTCGTCATCGACTCTAACCCTAGTGAATCCATCCATTGCTTCTCTCCTTCGTTGTTATACTGGGGGCGATATCGTTTTTTGAACTCTTATAAATAAAAGAAAGGAGAAAACTAAGTGTTCTATAAAATTTAATGAACTTAAAAAACAAGTCGATGGCTGGGTTAGGTGACCGGAATTGCACCGGCATTATCATCGGGTCACAACCGATGGCCCATCCTAATATTAGTCAACACCTAACATATAATGTGGTACCCGGAGGGAATTTCGAAATCCCGACCTTCTCCTTGTAAGGGAGCTGCTCTGCCTCTGAGCTACCCAGGCACAATCCTACACTTTAAGTATCTTCAACTCCGCACTTCGTATTGTTTATAAGAATCATTAGAACACATTCAAACCATTCCGTCAAGTTTTATTTTTCTGGTTCTAAAAAATACATCTTATTAGCGATCTCTTTCACTTCGTCTAGTGACATTGGTTTAAAATCTCTCACATCGACGCCTACGTTGATTGCGTTGGCCGTTTCTGCGAAAATATCATGGACATGTCCGACCAACCAAGGACGAGTCCTGTCAGTGATGATAGCCGCTGGATCATGAATCAAGTTATAGATTGCTGGAAACCCTTCTTCAGCGTCAGGAACATGAAATTCCATTGCCGTGTGAACAGTTGTGAACCCAATCTCCACATAAGAAAAAGGTTTCAATTGATCATGGTTGCACAGAATCAAATGCTTGGTTCCATTGAGTTTACCAACGATTTTCCGAAGATAATTCGTCGATTCCGATGCGACCATAGACATGTCACCGAGAACGTAAATCGTGTCCTCTTCTGATACTGTCTCATTCCACAGTCGAATCAACTCTTGATCCATGTGTCGTTCACTTTTAAACGGGCGATTACAATACTCAATGATCTTGTAATGCCCGAAATGTGGATCTGCTGTGAAATAAATCATTTCAACATCTCCTTAACCTTTGCTGATACGGACTTCATGTCAAAATTCTTCCCGGTTGATTTAAGATATTTCATCACGTCTTGCATCTTAGGACTTACGTTCATTGCCTCTGATGATCGACGCATCCCTTCTTTAATGAATTCCATTGCCTCGTCCATTGGTACAACTGACGGCATCATTGAATCCAAGTATGACAGTTTAGCACAAAGTGCTTTGTACATAGAGCTGTTAGTAGGATTCGTGAACTTCATTTCTTCCAGAACTTCTTTGTATTCTTTTTTGATTGCCTTTGTGACGTCTTCGGCAGTCACGGTCCTGTCTTTACGACCCTTGGCTTGAAGTGCTTTTTCGACCTTAGACTTCACCATCCTGTAAAGATTAGCTTTTAAAGGATTCTTAACCCTTATAGCGTCTTTGATCTTTTCGTCTAAATTAATCATTCTTTTCCTTAAATTGGTAGGCCCGGTTGGATTTGAACCAACGCGGAGTCATTAACTCTTCGCATTAAAAGTGCGATGCTATCGGCCAGACTAAGCAACGGACCCACATTTGGTAGGCCCTATCGGATTCAAACCGATGACATTTCCGTTAAAAGCGGAAGGCTCTAATCAACTGAGCTAAGGACCTAAATTCTGTTTGTGTTTATGTTTGTGTTTGTGTTTCATAATTTTTATTTTCCGTTTCTATCGGATACAAATGTTAAGGCGACACCAGTGGGGCCGACTTGATTGTTTGAAATAGTTGTTCTGTAAAGCCATCCGCCATGAACTTTTATGACAACAAGATTGTCTGAAACTTTTATTGTTTCATGCAACTGCATGTTACTCAATTCTTCTATGGTCATTTTTTCGTTTGTGGTCAGGATGGAGAATTTCGAAATCTCGACCCCCGGTCTCCAAAGCCGGCACTCTGCCTCTGAGCTACACCCTGATATTTTTGTTATTCGTATGATTCGGACAACTCCATTGCCCCTAATAGTTCGTCTTCTGGACCCCAACCTTGATTGGGATCATCGTCTGATTTAGTTGTTGGTACTTCGCCAGTAAAACACTTTGAGTGGATCGCTGCGATTCCGTTTGCTGGATTCTTTGAAAACATCAAATCACAGACTTTGCTCCATGCTTCACGATCATCGTCTACTGCATCTAGAGCATCTATGGATGCTTGCAGACTTCGTTCAACAAAGGGATCGGGATGCGTGTCACGAAATCGTTTATCGGGAAACGGCTCTTTCCAGTGAACTGATTCCCTTAGAGAATGTTTGACCGATGGATCTTGAGTCCCATCTTTAAAGACTCTACCGTAAGAATCGTAATCACCTTCCATTTCTTGAATGACCTTTCCATCCTTTAACAGAAACAGTTTAACTCGTTGTCCCTCGAAAGACGTTGATAATACTGCTTTGCCACATTCTTTACACATCCATGAAAAACAACCCATATAAATCCTTTCGTTAGTTTATGTGTCAGTGGTCGGAGTGTGTGGATTCAAACCACCGGTTTCTGCGCCCCAAACGCAGCGACTTATCAGACTAGCCTACACTCCGACATATTTGTTATTGTTTATAAGGGCCATTATACAGGTCTTACCAACTTTGTCAAGCTTTATTTCAATTTATTTTGTGGTACCTCCGGCCAGAGTCGAACTGGCACCCAATTAAGGACAGGGCCTAAACCTGTTGACTATTCCATTTCGTCTACGGAGGCACATTCTTTATCGTATATTTTCTAACTCGTATGCTTCAATTTCCCAAGGGCAATCATAGTAATCAGTATCCGTATGGTCTTCGCCTTTCCACATCGTTTTAAAATCCGCCGCGGCGGGAATTTGTTCTCCATTAACTATTTGTTTCAAGTGAATCAATTCATGCCTGAGTGATTGCTTCAATCGCCATGGATATTTTTCATTGTTCAGTGTAATCCTGAATCGGCGAAAAGGTAGACATCCCTCTTCATATATTGCGCCACAATCGAGCATCTTCTGCAATACAATCTCTAACTTCAATTCTTTTATAATGTCAGGATCGACGTATTTGGTTAAAGTTTCATCTATGATTTTTTGCAGCTGTTCGTAATTTGACTTCGTTCGTCTTCGTTCCCTGAAGATTACTTTCATTAAATTTCTTAAAAAATCGATTTTAACTATTTGTCCTCGTAAACCTTCCACACATATACTGAGCCACTGCCAGTTTTGAATCTCACCATGACATCAGTTTCTTCCAAAATCTCCACGATATCCGTAGTTTGCCACCAAGACTGCCAGAGCGCATCGACACCTAATGGATCGTTGATAACTTTCACTTGCGCCCCAAGTCTAGGCTTGACTCCATGATCCGCTACCAATTTGGTATCCTTTTCATAGATGACGATTGACTTGTTTCCGTCACAGCCCTCGTTATCTGATTCACGTCTTAGACTGAACATTTTTATTTCCTTTTAAATAATCTTTCATTTTATTTACTATTTCAGTAATTTCTTCTATTGTACCGTAATAGTAAAGATGATAAAAACGAATTATCATTTCATCCCAATTCATTCATTGTTCCTTTTATTGGTGCCGATAGATGTAATCGAAACATCATATTCGCCTTACCATGACGACATTTTACCATTAAAATTATACCGGCTCATTTCTTTGTTATACAAATACAAGAGAGGGAAACGATACCAACGCTTCCGACTCTCTAAACACAACTTACTTATAGGAGTAAAGTCATGTCTAAAGTTATTTATCACTGTTCGCACTGTGGTAAAACAGTTGGACAGTCATCAATGAAACCATTTCACTTTGAAAACTGTAAGATGGCGGAGAGACAGAGACTCGAACTCTGATGGACGCCTCACGACGCCTTGCGGGTTTTCAAGACCCGGCCCCGCCCCACTGGGGTCAACCTCTCCGCTTATTCTATTTTATGGTACTCCCGGTGAGACTCGAACTCACACCCAATTAAGGCAGTGACCTCAACACTGTGTCTATACCAATTCGGCTATAGGAGCACTTATTTTTCCCCGCAACCAGACTGTCTACAGTCATTTCATAAGTTGAGCAACTATCATAGATCAACAGTATCATCCAAGCTAGCATCTTTGAATCAACTGGACAATCACCGCGTTTCGATTGCCTGAAATTTTGGGTCATCTAAGTTGTTCTACCAGAACGACCGAGTGACTAGTGTGGGTCGTTCCTAGACTTGACCTTATGAGGATCAAGTTGTTACAATGTGATGGTGGCGCTGGACGAAGTTGAATCGCCGACACGAAGATTTTCAGTCTCCTGCTCTACCAACTGAGCTACAACGCCTTCATTTTGTTTCTGACACAAAAACATATATATATTTGTGTCACGTTTTCTCAATCGAATCCGACCCTGATGGTTACCACATAGTCGATAGAGAATGATGTGGATGATTACAGGGTCCACTCATTTGTTTATACCCATAGGGAGAGTCGATTTAAATCGACTCTCCGCTCTGCGACTTACATATTGCACAGATCGTTTTTGGTGCGCCGTGATGGAGTCGAACCACCCGAGCTTTCACAACCGGTTTACAGCCGGTGCCGCTACCCCTACGGATTTAACGACGCACGTTTATTTTGAAATCGATACTATTAATTTCTTTCCGGTCTCAACTCCTTTATTAAAATACTTATTTCGATATTAAATCATCGAATTTTTTAAAAGCTTCTTCAAAATGTAGCAGCCATACGATCATACGGATCATTGTTTTCTATCCATTCTTGTCTGATCCATGAATCGCAGTAGGGCAGCCAACCATGGACACTCATAAATTCTTCAAGTAATTCGTCTTTTGTTTTCATTCGTTTATATTCTTGGAAGATACGGTAAATATACAATCCCATCATCCGAATCATCTATATTTACTTCTTGTTTTGGGTTCAGCCTAAAAGTTTCTCGAAATTCCCGCCTTAAATATTCTTTGTCTTTTTTACTTAAAGTGAATGGTAATACAAAATACTGAAACAATTGAATCGGTGTTATTATCACAAGTCCAATGAAACTGAATATCCATATAAACGGATGCTCATGAAAATAACCAAATTTGTGATCGTAAAAATACTTCTTATAAAACTTTTTCGTTTTTATTTTTTGACATCATTTCTTTCCAACAGGTATTTTTCCCTGTAAAAACTTCAAATACTGTACACATACAAACAGGGCATCGAAAATAACCCCACTTAAAGTTTAAAAGAGCGGCCATTCCATCCCAGCCACAATTTATACAGTAATTATGTTCTGTTTTATTAAACTCGATGATTTCTTTTTCTTTCATTTTCACTTTTCATTCGTTTATTCTTTTGAAATGGCGAAAGTTAACATTTTGACATATCGACTTCGTTCACACAAGAATCATCGTGATTTCATCCCTGTGCTGCCTAGTAACCATTACAGCTTTCAGCTCGGCCTAAAGTTGATCTTTATCACGCACATATCAACTCCGATGTTTCAGCCCAATGTATTGACTATAGTGCGCCTCAGAGGATATCTGATATTTACGTTCATTCGGGCGCCTAGATCATCAATCGGGCATCAATATGTAGATAACAAGCCCCTACTTCCCCCACTAGGTGAGGTTTCGCCATCATAAATCGGGCGCTCTGTAGTTTGAGCTAACAGTCAGCGTTTGCCATCCGTACAGGGTTCTCTCCTGCATCTCCCGTTTGTTTGTGAGAGTTCAGGATAGGGATCTACAACGGGGCATATGATCTCCCGTCTTCACCACGTTTTCTTATATCAATCTTACGACTCAGTATCCTAAATCGCCTCTCACATTTGTTGGCTTACCCGGCCGGTGCTGCCCCGACTACCTCCAGGTTAACAACCTAGCACTCTGCTGTTGAGTTACGGGCAAGTATTTATTTTAATCCTTTTTATTGCGAGTTGAATCCACTGCTCCCTTGGGATGGTTCGAACATCCATAGGGTTTCCCCATACGCTCGATTAACAGTCGAGTCTCTTTCCGGTTAGAGTACAAGGGAGCACTAGATTCAAATTTTGTTACGCCAGCTTTATCCGAAGCCCTTATCTGGCGACAAACTGACATCGTGGGCGTATCGGTTGATGTCAATTCTCATTCTGAGGTAGTTTCTGGTTTGATAGGCGTCAAACTACTAAAATCACCCTTTTAGGTCGTCTACTATGGCACTGAACCATGAACCATTCCGGTATCATGATCGGCCAATCACAGAACTAAACCCATTCTTTATTATAGCATCCACCTCACACCCCTTTACTCTTGAAGGACTTTACACTGCTAAGTGCTATACTATCAACGGAATCGCCAGGGTTTGTCAGCTTTCCGTCAGCGCTATAATTTGGTGGAGAGCATCGAGGAATTAAACCTCTTCTTTCAACATCCCGAATCATCCAGAAAAGCTGATCAAGCCTTTCCAAGTGATCGATAAGTCAACTCTCCTGTATAGTAGTGGATACGACCGTTGCAACAGCGTAACATATCTATCAAGGAAAATCTCAGACTTCACCCCATACGGTAGATCCTATAAGGATCTTCTTTTGACGTGGATGTGCAGTGACTTGAACCCCGATATGTAACACATTTAACTGAACACCATCGTCGGAGCTTACCCAACATTGGCAATGGAGAGGAGCTTACCCTACATCCTATTCAGCCCGTCTAACAGTCCTCTAGAATCCTGTTAGACCAAACCGCCTTGGTCACACCCATGTTCTTTACTAATCATTCGATCTGGTTCTACATCTTATCATCTTACTTAGTAATGT
>JAOZRJ010000242.1 GCA_029931885.1 Candidatus Omnitrophota bacterium
TTTAAAACTGGTGGAATTTGGTTAGTTTGTTTGTTTATTATTTTAATTAAAAAAAGGAGAGAGTTATGAAAAAAAAACCACTCACCAAAGGTGAAAAATATCGAGAAATCTTAAAAAAAATCAAGGATGCGCAAATTTGCGAATACTCTGATTTTAAATCGTCTCTAGTGAATAGAGGCGAAAAAGTTAGCACGGAAATTAATTTTTATTCCAGCGAAATATCGCTGGAATTTTATGAAGGCTGGCGGGGACTGAAATACGTCTCCCATCTCCAAATGTGGGGGCGATTTGGAAGTTTCATATTATCTGGCAGAGTCGATTTTGACTCTGCAGTTATCGCTTTTCTCTGGAATGAGAGAAAAATAGAAAAAACACTTAAAAGCTTCTGCGATGATTTCCATCGCAGATAAAAAAAACCTGGCTGCCTATGCGGCCGCAAAACTCAAAAAATTAAAAAAAAAGGAAATTATTATGAAAATAATAAAAACAATAAATATGAGAGGAGATTTTATTCTCCAAACCAGGAAAAATCAAATGGCTTTCAAGTCAGAAAAAGGAGAGGCGTTAGAGTTTGCCTGCCTGCAAGCGCAGGCTTTGGCAAGGTTTTTCGCCGGCAATGGCAGGTTTCTCGTTTTCGAAACCAGCGCCAATTCGGCGCTGGTTCAATATGATCCGTCCCCAGTGCGGGACGGAGTTGAGGAAGATTTTGAATTTTGCGCCTTCCAGAATGCGAATTCTGGGACAGTCTCCTGGCGGGAGGCGCGAACTTTCAATCTTATGGATTAGATAGATATGAAAAACAATTATTAAACAACAAGAGAAATGTATTTAAATCACCATTAAAAACTTGAAATTAATGGTGATATTTTAAAATTAAAAACATGCTCGGCGCTGTGTCGAGCAAAAAGGAGAAAAAGATGAATAAATATTTAGAAGAGAAAAAGAAAGAAAGGGACGCGATCTTTGCGTCCCTTCAAAATAAATTTTCAAATTTTCATCTATATGATGAAAATTTGGATTTAAATACAGTAATCCTCGCTTATATAGCGGGGGCATTAAGTTCGTCAGTTGACGAATTTAGCAAAGTAATATTAGGAGATACCGAATTCGAGGTAATCTCCGACGAAAAATATAATGAGGAAAATGGGAATTTTTTAGTGTTCCAGTATAGCTCACGAGCTGGATTTTGGATAATTAAAAAATTTGAAAAACGGAATCGGTTGTAAGATTGACCGATTCCGACGGCATTACAGATATCGCTGAAATAGGCGATTCATTTAAAATTAAAAACATGCTCGGCGTTGGGTCGAGCAAAAAGGAGGATAAAATGAGGATCGATGAGAAAGAATTTATAAGAGATTTATCCACTAAGGTGGATTCTTTAATTAAAGAATATTTAGTTTTTACGGAAAAATGTTCTTATACTTCGAAAATGGATGTGATTGTTTATGATCACATCTGTATAGAGTTACAGAAGAGAATAGGTAGCTTTCGCGCCGAATGCGAAAGCTATGAACTAGAAGATCAAGAGGACCCTCGGGTCCTCGCGATCGAGGGGGCGATAAAAAAATATCGAGGGTTTTTGGAAAGTCGGCTATACGTTGCCGACGACCCTGTTTTTTATTCTTTTTTAGGTGAAAACTCTTTTTCAAAAGAAGTTTGTTTTGATTGTGGAGATTTTCATGTCTCCATAGAAAAAAGCAGATAAAAAGGAGCAGCGCAAAATGAAAATCTGGAAAATCCAGCGTGCATTCAAGAGAGTCGAATATTTCGGCTCTCATCTGAATACGCTCCATTTTAAAAACGGGGCGTATACGGTGGAAGAACAATTATTTTTCTCTCAAATTAGGGAACTTTTATTTGAAAGTTCTCTAAATTACAGCAGGGCAAAAGAATGCCTGCTTTTTGGGGAATATAATATTCAGGATATTTCTTTTTTCACCGATAAAATTATCGGCTCAAAAAAAGAAAGATCGGAAATTTTAACCGCATCTGTAGCGGAGTTGTGTCCGTTACAGATCGGCAATTACAGGGAGGCAAGTAAGCTTGTCTTAGAAAACTCCCAAAATTTTAAATGGGGGAAAGGAGGAAAAAATGGGAACAAAAAAAACTTTTCAAAAAAAAGGTGTGAAAAAAACACCGATAAAATTTGAAACATTGGAAGAATTAAAGAAGAAACTCCAAGAATTGGAATCCTTCTTGGAAGATGATCCCTTAAATTTTTGGAGTCATGAATCGCTAATGGACCTACTGCATTATGAATTTTTAGCTGGGTCTGTTTCGCAAATGGAAAGAATTCGTGCAGAATTTGAGCGAAGGGAATTAATAGATCATATAGATATTTTAAAAGATGGAAAAGAATGTTTTTTTTGCAAAGAGGTGAAAAAAACACAGGATTCATCAGAATGGGATGTCTGCGAATATTGCTTAAATAAGTCAGATAGCATTAACTAACAAAAGGAGAAAAAATGAGCAAAACAACAACAATCTGCGTGTCAGAAGATACGCAAAACGAAATCAAGGCGTATTGTAATCAACAAACGCCGAGCGTTTCATTAATGCAATTTACTGGTCTTTTGGTGGAATCGGGTTGGAAGAATTTCAAAAATAGCCACAACATTAACTTTCAAAAAGAGGAGAAAAAAAATGATAAA
>JAOZRJ010000243.1 GCA_029931885.1 Candidatus Omnitrophota bacterium
ATCTTACTACATCTACATAATTATTGTCAATGTCTTTAATGTAAATCCACGTTCTAATTGTTTCTTTTAAATGTGGTTTCAATAATTCAAATAATATCTTCGTTTGTTTATAAGCATCACCGCAAGCATTTCTAAATTTAACCTCTATCACACCCTTCATTCTTTACCTCTATAATTAATTATAATAATGTCTTGAATGTTTTCATATCCCGCCTTCAAAGGCATCTATCAATTTATAAATCAAGTCCTTTTGACGATCAGTAAACTGCCATCGTGTTCCAATGTTGTCATCAGCCCACTTCCTACAACTCTTTTCGTTATACTCCTGCGACATTGCTTGCCAATCGCAAACCATTTCTGCCAAACTGATATCATCCATCGCAGTTCCATTGATCAATCGCAATGGCTTGTCCCTATCATCAGGATTGATAGTAGGCGAATCATCAGTGTCCCAATACTCGGCATGATGCTTATTGTTCTTTACATGATGCTCAGACGCTTGTGTAAGCGAGTCACTCAGATCATTGTCGGCTTCAAGTCCCATTTTATAGTTCCAAGTGATCTCTATGTAAGGACCAACTTCAGGTTCTTCGAACTTAGACTGATCATGAACTTCTATCTGTTTGCTCAAGCCCGTCAGTTCAGGGAACGATTGCTCTATAAACTCGCCGTTTTTTACAACCCGTGCGATGTGCTTATTAGTCCGTTCCAAGAAAAATGCTTTCTTCTCTCCCGATTCCATAAATGTTTTCATCCGATGTATTCAAATTTGGTGAACGTGCAATTATCTATAACATCCTGTGGAAACGCGAAGTCTTCATCTTCCACCAATTCTCTCCGTAAGTCCTCTATGGTCAAGTCAACATCGTCCGGTTGTCGTTCATAACCTACACAATGGATGATCTGTTCACCCAAAGCGACCACAACACACCAAGTATAATTCTCTGTCTCACATATATATTTGAGCGACTCTAAATAGTCGTCGTTACTCTCTTCTATTGTATAATCTATGAATGATTTCATATTGTTAATATTTATCTCTTATAAATAAAGGCAAGGAAGTAATTTTAAGTGATTGAAGCACTTAAAAGCAGGCAAGGTGTTCGCCTGATGTCCTCCCTTTCTAATATTTATAAAAGGTGTTCCCATGAAAAAAGATTTTCTATTCAAATGTGCCAACCCCAATTGCGGCAAAGAACAACAACTCAGAGATAATGTAGCTAACCGAAAAAAGAAATATTGTGATATGAAATGCTCTCTTGAAATGACGGCGATTCATAAAAACGGAAATAGTTATATACCACCAAAAGGCTCAGTGCCGTGGAACAAAGGATTGACTAAAGATACTGACGAAAGGCTGAACTTGGCCAGTTATACTCAGTCAAAATCAAGACTTGACGGTCTAAACAAGGGCCGTATCAAAACATGGTGTGATGGATTGACTAAAGATGATCACCCATCATTGAAACGATTGTCCGAAAGCCGAAAAGGCAAAAAGAATCCTGTTCATAAAAAAGGCGTCAAAGAGAAAATCCGTAAAACTTTACTCCAAACATATAAAGATCATCCAGAAATATTAGAAAACCGCAAACCCGCTGGCATCAATCAATTCTCAAACAATCTTACTTCAATCGAAGAACCTATAGCAAATTTATTAGAAAAATTTGGAATCCCATATGAACACAATGTTAGAGTTGGTCGATTTTTTCCGGATTTCATTATCAATAACAATATAATAATTGAATGTGATGGCGAATACTGGCATCAAGACACAGAAAAAGAAGAAAGACGAGATAAGTATCTATTAGAACGAGGATTTCAAGTCTTTCATCTAATGGGAAAAGAAATAATGCAAAATGCGGAATTAGCCCTTATGAGTGTTTTAGATCAATTATAATTTTTTCCACGGCAGACCGGTGGATGGTATGCTAAAACCACTGGCATGAAAATGTCCACCCCCTCCATACTTCTTAGCGATGTCACTCACATCAAAATTCCCCTCACTTCTCAACTCAACTTTCTTTTCAGGTTTATTTAAAACAACTCCAAACTTGTATTTGTTACATAAGGCATTTCCAATCTCAGAACCATCTTCCGTAGCCTCCACGACGCCAACGATGTATCCCTCAAATTCAACTTCATACGCAGTTGCGACTGCCTTGTCTACTCTCTTATTTAGTTGAATCACTAATGCCTCTCCATAGCCAATGATCTCTTTCATGGGAGGCAACATACCCAACGTTCTGAAATCCCCCAGATTGTCATCCAGCCACAAGTTCACTCCCTTAGATCCCTTGATCTTCCATTGCCAAATGTCTCTGTCTTGTATATGAAGTAATATTTCCGGCACTTTACTCTTATGAAAGTATTCCCAAGTCAAAACAGCGCCTGATTTACTCATATTAAAATTAACTTCAACGTTGTCCGGCATGTCAATCAGTTCGGCCTGTGCAGTCTTGTGATGATCAATGACAATGATTTTTTCAGCGATTCCGGCCCACTTCAACATCTCTTTCTTCTTGACTGAAAAGTCCACCATATATACAATGTCACCTTTCTGGATCGATAACTTGTCGTTGTAATCCACCGACACATAGTTCGGTCTGTCCTTGAGTTTCTTCCAGACCGCGTAAGCAGATCCCTTACCGTT
>JAOZRJ010000038.1:0-8629 GCA_029931885.1 Candidatus Omnitrophota bacterium
CAATCTTTTCTTCTAATGGAATCTTTGCCTTTGCAATTCTTTCAGGAATAGAGGCCTTGATGTCAGCAAGCTGATTATTTAGAGATGTTATCTTTTCTTCTAGAGGTGCTTTTGCTTTAGCAATTCTTTCTGATGTAGCTGCTTTGACCTGCTTTAAATTCTCATTTAAAGAAGTAATCTCTTTTTCCAGTGGTACTTTTGCTTGATCTATTTTTCCAGGAATAGATGCATTAGATTCTTTAAGCTTTTCATTCAATAAAACAATCTCTTGCTCCAAAGGAATCTTTGCTTTAGTAACTGCATCTGGAATAGAGGCCTTAGTGTCGGAAAGTTGATTATTTAAGGATGTTATCTTTTCTTCCAACGGAGATTTAGCCTGGGCAATCTTCTCCCGAACAGAACTCTTTTCTTTTTCCAGTTTCTCTTCCACAGAAACAAGTTTTTCCTCTAAAGACGCTCTCGCCTTTGCAATTCTTTTTAAGATAGAAGCTTCCTTCTCCTTAGATTGAGCGTTTAGTAAAGCAATCTTTTCTTCTAATGGAATCTTTGCCTTTGCAATTCTTTCAGGAATAGAGGCTTCAGACTCTTTTAATTTTGTCTTTAAAGACTCTACATTACTATTCAATAATCTTTCTTTATCACTCGCAAAAACTAAAGCCTGATCTTTATCTAGTCCTTCTTTGACGAGCTCTTTTATTTTTAATTCTTTCTGATTAATTATTTCTTCTCCACCCATTATTGCTAAACTGCGTTTTTCTAATTCTGCATTTAAATTTTTCTTATCTTGGAGAATTAAAGAAAGTTCTTTTTCTAGATTAATTTTTTCCTGCGACAACCCTTGAATTTTTAACTCTTTCTCTTGTATAGAATTTCCTACAATATCAAACTCTTCTTCAAAAATCATTACTTCATTATTAAGAGCATCTCTATCTTGGATAATTATTGCAATCTCTTTTTCAAGGCTATCCCTTTCTTTCGTAACCCTTCCAACTACCAGCTCGCTATCCTTTAAAGAATTTGTTACGCTTGCAAATTCATGCTGAAGATTAGTAAATTTCTCACTAAGAGAACTCTCACTTTCAGTAACTTTAGAAAGATTTTGTTTTGTAATATCGTTCTCTCGAGTAAGATTTAGGATAAGGTCTTGCTTATCTTTTATGGAAACCTGCGCTATCTGTAATTGACTCTCTAGCGCATCAACCTTTTCTTTTAAAGGAGCTCTCACTTTTGCAACCTCTTGAGATGTGATCTTTCTTGCTTGAGCAAGCTCACTCTTTAATGCTATTACTTTCTGCTCTAGAGGAGCTTTAGCCTCTTTTATCTTCTCAGGAATAGAACCCTTAACAGTCTTTAAATTTGCACTGATAGCCTTTATCCCCTCACTCAATGATTCTTTTTCAGATAAAGCCGATAATAATTTTCTTTCAGCGGCACTCTTTCCTTTCTCTAAAATTGATATCATTGTTCCTTTTTCTGAAACATCTTTTTTGGAACCTTTTAGATCTTCTGTAAGAGACTGAACTTTCTCGCCAAGAGAAGCTTTTGCCTTTGCTATTTTCTCAGGTATTGATGCCTTAACCTGTTCTAAAGTTTCATTTAAAAGGATTATCTTACTCTCCAGAGGTGCCTTAGCTTTTGCAACTGCATCTGGAATAGAGGCCTTAGTATCCGCAAGCTGATTATTTAGTAATGTTATTTTTTCTTCTAGAGGGGACTTTGCTTTAGCAATCTTCTCCCGAACAGAACTCTTTTCTTTCTTTAATTTTCCTTCCAAGGAAACAATCTTTTTCTCAAGAGGTACTTTCGCTTGAATAATCTTCCCAGGGATAGATGCATTAGATTCTTTAAGCTTTTTGTTTAATAAAACGATCTCTTGCTCTAAAGGAGTCTTTGCCTTAGTAACTGCATCTGGAATAGAGGCCTTAGTATCCGCAAGCTGATTATTTAGTAATGTTATTTTTTCTTCTAGAGGGGACTTTGCTTGGGCAATTCTTTCTGATATAGATGCTTTGACCTGCTTTAAATTCTCACTTAAAGAAGTAATCTCTTTTTCCAGTGGTGCTTTAGCTTGAGCAATTTTCTCAGGAATAGAAGCATTAGATTCTTTAAGTGCTTTATTTAATGAAACTATCTCTTGCTCCAAGGGAGCCTTTGCTTTAGTAACTGCGTCTGGAATAGAGGCCTTAGTATCCGCAAGCTGATTGTTTAGTGATGTTATCTTTTCTTCTAGAGGGGACTTTGCCTGATCAATCGCATCTAAAACAGAAAGCTTGGTTTTCTCAAGTTTTTTATTTAAAGAAGTTATCTTTTTCTTAAGAGGCGTGCTAATTTCTAATATCTGGCCTGGAATAGACGCCTTTACTTCTTTAAGCTCTTCACTAACACCTTTAAGCTTTTTATCTAAATTATCTTTTTCAGACAAAGCTTTAGAAAGTTTCTTTGTCTCGTTCAGATTCTTTTTCTCTAAACTAGCAATATATATACTCTTATCCTTAACACTTATATTTGCCTCTGCAACTTCTTCTTTGAGCAATTGCACTTTTTTATTAAGAACATCCTGTGCCTTTGCAACTTTTTCTGAAACTGATGCATTAGATTCTTTAAGCTCGTTCTGCAAGGCCTTTAGCTCCGCATCAAAAGACGTTTTAGCCTTTGCAATGCGCTCTTCGGCAGAGCTCTTGCCTTCCTTCAATCTCCCTTTTAAAGACGCAACCTCTTCTTTCAGTGGTATCTTAGACTGAGCAATCCTTTCTGGAATAGAATCTGTAATACTTTTAAGTTGTTTACTTAACGCATCAAGCTTATCTTCCAGAGGTGCCTTTGCCTGAGCAACTTTTGCAGGAATTGATGCATTAGCTTCTTTAAGCTTTTTGTTTAATGAAACGATCTCTTGCTCTAAAGGAGTCTTTGCTTGAGCAATTGCCTGCAAAATAGAAGATTCTTTATTTTTAAGCGTTTCTTTTAAAGAGACAATTTCCTCCTCTAGGGGTGCCTTTGCCTGATCAACTTTTTCAGGGATATTTACCCTAGTAGACATCAACTCTTGCTTTGTTGTTTCAAGCTCTGTTTTTAAATTTACACCGTTAGCCAGAGCTAAAGAAAGATTATTTTCTATCTTTGCTTTTTCTTTTTCTAAGCTCGAAATCTTTACAAGATCCTTATCAGTTTCTTCGTCAAATTCTTTAATCCTTTTCTTTAGCCTAGCTAACTCTCCCTTTAAAGCCTCTTTTTCCTCTGACGATGCATTCAACTTCCTTTTTAATGTTCCTTGCTTCCTTGCATACTCCTTAATCTCATTCTCTTTTTTACCAGCAGTTACCATAAGCGTATTTATCAAAGAATCTTTTTCTTTTACCCTTATTAACGCAGCAAATAAATCATCTTGTTTCTGAAGCAAATCTTTCTTGAGCGACGCAATGTTTTCCTGTGAGACAGTAAGCTTTTTAGTAAAATTTCCGCTCTTTTTTTCAAAAGCTGCATATTCCTCTTTTAGCGAATTAAGTTCATGCTCAAGAGAAGCTTTTGCCTGAGAAATTTTGTCAGGAATTGATGCATTAGCTTCTTTAAGCTTTTTGTTTAATGAAGCGATCTCTTGCTCTAAAGGAATCTTTGCTTGAGCAATTGCCTTTGGAATTGAAGACTTTGTGCTTTCAAGCTGCTTACTTAATGTATCGAGCGCCTTTTCTAACGGAATCTTTGCCTTTGTAACTTTTTCACGAACAAAACTCTTTTCTTTTCTCAACTTCTCTTCCAGAGAAGCTACTTTCTTCTCAAAAAAAACTTTAATTGCATCAGATTTCTCATCATGAGAAAGATTTAGAATTCTAATCTCTTCTCTTGCCGAAATAAGCTCTTTATCTAAAGCAGCTTTCTTAGACGCTGCAACAGAAAGCTTTTTTACCATTTCAGCTTTTTGACGCGTAAGCTTCTTAATTTCTTTTTCTTTTCTTGATACATCTTTTCTAATCTCCAAAATTTTTGCCTTATCGGCTGCTCTTTGATCAAAAGATTTACCGTCCGAGCTGGTATCCTCAAAAGTAACTTGCTTAGGAAAACTAAGTCCTGCTTGAGAACCAGAAGCTTTCTTTCTGGCTGCTTCTTTTTTCTTAAGTTGTTTCCTTAAAGAGACAATCTTTCTTTCTAAGGGAACTTTTGCTTTTGCAATCTTTTCATTAACAAAATTCTTCTCTTTGTCTAATTCTTCCTTTAAAAAGACAAGCTTTTCTTCTAACGGCGCTTTAATTTGAGCAATATCATTACTAGATTTACCTTCTTGGGCCTTTAATTGTTTTTCTAAATAATCTATTTTCTTCTTAAAAACAAGTCTTACTGCATCTACCTTTTCATCATTAGAAAGATTTAAAGCATCTAACTCTTCTCTTGTCATCGCAAGCTTTTTATCTAAGATGGATCTCCGAGATGCAGCCTCAGAAAGCTTTCTTGCCATTTCAGCTTTTTGACGCGTAAGCTTCTTAATTTCTTTTTCTTTTTTCGATACAATTTTCTCAATCTCTACAATTTTGGCTTTATCCTCTGCTCTCTGCTCAAAAGACTTATTATCCTCTTCGGCATTTTCTAGAGCATTTTCTTTAAAAGCATTTGTTTCAGATTGAAATTCAAGAATTCTCTTCTGAAGAGACTCTTTTTCTTCAAGAAGGGAAAAAAGATCTTCCGTTAATTTTGTTTTTTCTTTTTTTAGCTTTTCAATAGCCTTTTGTTTATCAATAAGAGAAGAGGATAACTTTTCAGCAAGAATACTATTTTCTTTTATTTTTTCCTCTGCATTTTCAAGATAACCTTCTGTTACAGCAAGAGTTCTTTTAAGCGAACCTACTGAATCAAGAAGCGATTCAACTTGACTTTCTGACTTTTCCTGCCTTCTTAAAAGAGCTCCGTATTCCTGCACTAACAAATCCATTTTTTGAACCAGGCCTTGACCTGCAAGGCTGGCAGCCTCTTTTTCTTGAGAAAAAACAGAAGGAACTCCTGTTAATAAAAAAACTAAACTGAAAATAAAAACTTTTCTTAAAATATTCATTTCGCAATACCCTTATTAACAATACTTTTCATGTGATTTAATTTCTCCTTTAGCATAGAAAATTTCTTTGCAAGAATATCTATTTGTCGCTGATACTCCTCTTTATCCTCAATAAGCTCATATGTCTTTATACGAAGTTTTTCGTTATCCTCTGCAAGCGATACATTCTCATCCCTTAAGACATCACTTTTCCTGATCAATGACTCTAGCTTCTCTTTATTTTGCGATAAGTCAGATTCTACCAATTTCTTTCTTTCCATGACTTCTGATAAATAATCTAACAATTCTCCATCTTTTTTAGCTACATCAGCTGCATCTTCCTCGGAATGATCTTCAAATAAATCAGTTTTCTTCTCATAAGAAAACTCCCGGTCTTGAGCTAAAGAAGCTTTTCTCTTCTTTTTACGTAAATTCTCCTCCACAACAAAAACATCGCCGTCTTTGTCCTCACTCACAGATATTAGTGTGTCATACTGTCTTTTTTTAGTCTTCATCTTTCCAACTTTAACAATTATATTTCCAACTGCTACTTTGTCAAAATCAGAAACTCTTGCAGGAAGCTCGTCGCTACTAAACGGAATTAGCTTTGAAATAGTATCAGACGCTTCTTTCACTTTTAAATAAGTGACAACTTTTCCATTCTTCATGATCTTAAAAATGTCTCCTTTTTCAAGATCCTGATTGCTCATTCCAGTAAAAGCTATTTTATACTGATAGCTGACATTAATAATTTCTCCTTTTTCCACTTCTTGTGAAAAACAGAGAGAAACACTACCGAAAAAAAGAAACACAACGATAAAAATAGAAATGATTTTGTTCATAACACCTCGTAATTGCATGAAAGAATTGTCCGTTAAGATTTTAGCAGAGCCGTATCTTCTTTATTTTCCTAGAGTTATTTTACTACTTAGCAAACCCAAGGTCAAACAAGAAAGTATAAATATTATTATGTATATACTTATATATAATCTATTTATATAGACATACTTATGTTTCTATGACGTTATGCATAAATTTACACAAAAGAAAAGGTTTAATAAAAGGATATTGAAAAAATGAGATCATTGTTATTCTACAAAATCACAAAGAAAATAATATTTTGTAAAATATCATATTTACTTTTTTCTTTAACAAAGCTGAAAAAAAATAAAAGCTGGCGAGAGGAGTTGAACCCCCGGCCTGCGCATTACGAATGCGCTGCTCTACCAACTGAGCTACGCCAGCAAGTTTTATTTAAATTTTCTGAAAAAACTTGCCAGTGCTGTCTTCTTCAAAAATTCTTTTCCTAACTCAGACAGCTGCCAGCAGTTTATATTAGTATCAAATCCAAAAAATTTGCCAATCCCGCTTCTTTTAACGGAACACAGGCAAATTTTAGTGGAAACCCAAAAAAGTGCCGAGACTCAGAATTGAACTGAGGACGCAAGGCTTTTCAGGCCTTCGCTCTACCAACTGAGCTATCTCGGCATACAATCATATATTCATATTTGAAAATCCCATTGTACCAAAGTTCTCAAAGTTGTCAACAATTTGGACTCCAAAGTCTTCTCTTTAAAAATTACTGCCTAGCTCCATTTTTAATTTTTACAAATACGTCCTGAGCAATTTTAATATTCGGAAGCATATTCTTTCTTGCTTTAACGCGCATGCGCACTTCATTTGAAGAAATTTGAGAAATATCAACAGTAATTGCAGCTCCACTAACGGTGGCCTGAAGGGTTCCAAGCTTATAATCTTTCGTATGGATGATGCCCATAATTGAAGTAATTTCGATAGCCGAGTCCCAAAGCGTATCATAATCCAATTCGGAATCGCCCTCAACCGTGTCCGGGCTAATCGCGTAGCCACCCAAGGCCCCTACACCTCCTGCAATAAAATAAATGCAGCTACTTGTACTTAAGCTAATTAAAAGCGCGAAAGCAATTAAAAAAATATTCTTTTGTTTCATCTGAAGCATACGCCCCTCCTCTTTTAACATTAAATTTCTTTTTTAGTAATTTCTACTATTTGCAAATCTGATTTCCAAGATCTTGCAGCAACAAACAATGAAATAATAAGCGCAACCAGAAGCCAATCTCGACCAATTAATATAATAGCAATCCACGAATAATCCCCATAAGGGCGTGATGCTTCTTTTACAAAATCGTTAATTAAAAGAATCGCTAAAACTGACGGTGTTATAAATCTAATACATATATCCCAAAGTTTACTAAGTGTTGCCTGTGCAGCATGATTAATATGCTCGCGAAGTTTTTGAGATTTTAAAACCCACCCAACTAAAATACATTCTAAAATACCAATAACAACAAGTCCATAGTGCGTTATAACATGATCGACGATGTCAATCCAGAAAATACCTGCATTTGTTGCAAAAATCATACTCCCAAAAAAGCCAACCGCGCAGACAACAGACACAATAACTCGACGAGGATAATGAAACTTATCAATAACAGCCGATGTAAAAGCCTCTACAAGAGAAACAGCGCTTGAAAGTCCCGCCACAACTAAAGTAGAAAAGAATAAAACTCCAAATATATTTGCGAACCCAGGCATCAAGCTAATAGCCTGAGGATATGCCACAAACGCCAAACCAATGGATTCTTTAACAACTTCATTAATGGGCTGACCTGTTGAATATGACATATATCCTAAAACTCCAAAAACAACAAATCCAGAAATAAAAGAAAACAAACAATTGCCAGCACTTATAACTAAAGAATCTTTGATAATATTTGCTTTACGAGGCAAATACGATGCATAAGTCATCATAATGCCAAAGCCCAATGACAAAGTAAAAAATATCTGAGAAAAAGCATCAATCCATATTTGCGGCTTGGATAAAAGAGAAAAATTTGGCTTTAAATATGTTTCAATGCCAATAAAAGCCCCTTTTAAATTCACACTCCATCCGACAAGAATTAAAATCAATACAAACAAAAGCGGCATAAAAATTTTGTTAGCACGCTCAACACCTTTTTGTACGCCAAAAAAAACAATCAACCAACTTAAAAACCAAACCGCACATAAAGAAAAAAGAATAGGCGTACGAATATTACCAATTTGCTCTGGACCACTACTGACCTGAAGATACTGATTAAAAAAGAAATTGTTCGCATCAGCACCCCAAGACAAATTAAACGAAAAAAACACATAACTTATACACCAGGCAATAATCACGGCATAATAAACCATAATACCAAACATTGCACAATTAGCAGCCCACCAACCGGCCCATTCCCAATGACGATCAACCTTGGCAAAGCACATTGGAGTTGATCCTCTCATTTTGTGCCCTAACCCTAACTCTAAAATCATCAGAGGGATTCCGACGACAAAAAGAGCAATAACATAAGGAATAAGAAATGCTCCTCCCCCATTTTTATAACACAGATAGGAAAATCTCCAAATATTCCCAAGCCCAATCGCTGAGCCTAATGCCGCGAGAACAAATCCCGTCCGCGATCTCCACTGAGGACGAGAATGATGCGGTTCACTTAATTGATTCACTTTTTGCATAAATTTTTAAAAATAATTTCTCTTTGGCGAAATATTATTTTATCATCTTCTAAATATTACTGTCGATACATTTAC